>NZ_JAGGQM010000001.1:134544-338505 GCF_018613295.1 Bacillus sp. ISL-39 | reverse complement strand
AAGTTTTGTCCGAACTTGGGCCTACTTGGGACAACTTTTCCTCTTCCACACGAAGTTTTGTCCGAACTTGGGCCTACTTCGGCCAACTTTTCCTCTTCCTCACCAAGTTTTGTCTGAACTTGGGTCTACTTCGGACAACTTTTCCTCATCGACACGAGATTTTGTCCGAACTTGGGTCTACTTCAGACAACTTTTCCTCTTCCACACGAAGTTTTGTCCGAACTTGGGTCTACTTCGGACAGCTTTTCCTCCTCGACTCGAGATTTTGTCCGAACTTGGGCCTACTTCGGACAACTTTTCCTCCCCGACACGCGATTTTGTCCGAACTTGGATCTACTTCTGACAACTTTTCCTCTTCCACACGAAGTTTTGTCCGAACTTGGGTCTACTTCGGACAACTTTTCCTCTTCCACACGAGATTTTGTCCGAACTTGGGTCTACTTCGGACAACTTTTCCTCTTCCACACGAAGTTTTGTCCGAACTTGGGCCTACTTCGGCCAACTTTTCCTCTTCCTCACCAAGTTTTGTCTGAACTTGGGTCTACTTCGGACAACTTTTCCTCTTCCTCACCAAGTTTTGTCCGAACTTGGGTCTACTTCTGACAACTTTTCCTCTTCGACACGAAATTTTGTCCGAACTTGGATCTACTTGGGACAGCTTTCCTCTTCATCACGAAGTTTTGTCCGAACAATTCCTGAACTACAAAAAAAACCAAAGGCATGCATATTTATGCCTTTGGTTTGATGGTTAAACTTCTTGTTCGATTTCTGGTTCTACTTTTTGGTTTTCGAACTGGACGCCGACAACGTGGATATTGACTTCTGTTGCATCAAGCGCGGTCATGTTCAATAATGCCTGGCGGATATTGTCCTGGATTTTTTGCGCAACCACAGGAATCGATACGCCAAACTTCATGACACAATACACGTCAACCTTGATTCCTTCTTCTGCAAGCTCGACTTTGACACCTTTGCCGTGGTTCTTCTTGCCAAGTCTTTCGACTACTCCAGCTGCAAAGCTGCCGCGCATTTGCGTGACACCTTCTACTTCGGATGCAGCGATGCTGGCAATGACTTCAATTACTTCAGGTGCGATTTCAACTTTCCCCAGACCATTCTCATCATGGCTCATTTCAAGTAAATGTTGCTGTTCACTCATGGCTAGACCCTCCTATTATTCTTCTGACATTACATCATACATTTCCAGGAATTTCGTATTGAACTGCCCTTCCACGAATTTTTCATGGTTCAGCAGCTTAAGGTGGAACGGGATGGTGGTGTGGATTCCTTCAACCACAAACTCACCAAGCGCTCTCTTCATACGGTCAATCGCTTCTTCCCGGCTGCTTCCATAAGTAATGACCTTCGCGATCATTGAATCATAGTAAGGCGGGATTGTATAACCAGGATATGCCGCTGAATCTATTCTAACACCAAAACCGCCTGGAGGGAGATACATTTTGATTTTGCCTGCCGATGGCATGAAATTTTTCGCTGGATTTTCTGCATTGATCCGGCATTCGATCGCCCAGCCGTTGAACTGGACATCTTCTTGCTTAAGGCTAAGCCTTTCGCCGGACGCAATCTTGATCTGTTCCTTGATCAAATCGACGCCGGTAACCATTTCAGTTACAGGATGTTCAACCTGGATGCGGGTATTCATCTCCATGAAATAAAATTTGCGATTGCGGTAGTCATATATAAACTCTACCGTGCCGGCACCGGTATAATCAACTGCCTTCGCAGCCTTTACCGCAGCTTCGCCCATTTCAGCCCTGATTTCCCCGTCAAGCGCTGGAGAAGGTGTTTCCTCAAGCAGCTTTTGCAGGCGCCTCTGGATCGAGCAATCACGCTCCCCCAGGTGGATGGTGTGGCCGTAACTGTCAGCAAGCACCTGAATTTCAACATGGCGGAAATCTTCAATATATTTTTCAATATAAACGCCCGGGTTGCCGAACGCTGTCATCGCTTCCTGCTGCGTGATGTTGATTCCTTTTACCAGCTCCTGCTCGGTCCTGGCCACTCGGATTCCTTTACCGCCTCCGCCAGCCGTTGCCTTGATGATGACAGGGTAACCGATGTCATTCGCCAGACTGACAGCATCTTCCGTGCTTTCAACGATTCCCTGTGAACCCGGTACAATCGGTACATTGGCCTGCTTCATCGTTTCCCTGGCAACATCCTTCGTCCCCATCTTCTGGATGGCTTCAGGAGATGGACCGACAAACGTGATATTGCACTCCCTGCAAAGCTCAGCAAAATCGGCATTTTCGGCGAGGAAGCCGTAACCTGGATGGATGGCGTCACATCCGGTCAGCTTGGCCACGCTGATAATGTTGGTGAAATTCAAATAGCTGTCCTTTGAAGCCTTTGGTCCGATGCAATATGCCTCATCAGCAAGCTGAACATGCAGTGATTCCTTGTCAGCTTCTGAATAAACAGCAACGGATTCAACACCCATTTCCCTGCAGGCACGGATGACCCGGACTGCTATTTCTCCTCTGTTGGCTATCAGTAATTTTTTTATCATCAATATCGCTCCTTATTCGGGCTTAACCAGGAATAAAGGCTGGCCGTATTCTACAAGCTGTCCATCTTTAACAAGTACTTCAACGATTTCCCCGTTGACTTCCGCTTCGATTTCGTTGAAGAGCTTCATTGCTTCTACGATACATACAATCGAATCCTTGCTTACCTTCGAGCCTGTCTTGACATATGCATCTGCTTCAGGCGAAGAAGATTGATAGAAGGTCCCGACCATCGGAGAGACGATTTTATGTAAGTTGGATGTGTCCTGTACTTCCTCCTGCTTCACTTCCTGGATCGCTGCTGCCTCTGCCTTTGGCTCGGTTCTTGGAGCTTCCTGTACAACTGGTGCAGTCTGTGGAGCTTGTGTTGGAGCCGATGCTGCCGGCTGCACGTGCTCAACTACAGATTTAACTCCTCCATGCTTCTTCATTTTGATTTTTGATCCTTCATATTCATATGAAAATTCGTCAATGCTTGATTGATCTACTAGTTTGATTAACTCTCTGATTTCTTGTACTTTTAACATCTTTGGGCACCCCTTGTCCATTTCAATTATTAAGACTAGATACTAATACTATACGATAATACCATGTAAAACTTCAACATGTAACAATGTTTCTTGTCTTCCTTCTCCATTTTAATATTTTCTGAAAAAAAAGTGAATTCATACGACAGGAATCCTAAAATTTCTAGCGAATATTACATTAGCTTGAATATGAGGAGAATACATTACATGAAAAATATTGAAGACATTAAAAAAGAGGATTTGGAAAGGAAAAATTCACTGATCGTCAAAGCCACTCTGGTATCTGTCATTTTAGCAGCAGTAGTTGATATTGCCATGCAAAAGGAACTTGCCGTAATCCTTTCAATCATCGTCGGCGGGGGTGCAGGCGTTGCAGCTGTCGCATTGCTCCACTATACCAAAAGGTTAACAACTTTCATTCCTTACCTTTCCGTTATCATTGTATCTGCCGTTCTGCTCTTGATTATGGAAACTAGCGTTTCGCCAACTGCCTATACCCTTCTTTATTTTATCCTTGCTGCTGCAGCAATCTACATGGACAGGAAACTGCTATACATGGCATCCGTCCTTGGATTCATGCTTATTTCACTGTTCACATGGCTGCATCATGATGTACTGCCACTGGAAACTAAAAACTATGTAACGATCTATCTATTGTACATGCTGGTCACAGTCATGCTTGGTTTCCAGTTTTCTATTGCCAAAAAACTGGCTCAGACAATTGAGTCAGCAAAGCAGGAAACAGATGATCTCTTAATCAAGGATTTAGAGACAAGGAAAGTCATTGAAAGTAATACAAGGAACATTGCAAAGCTGATTGATGAGGTGAAATTCAAGAGTAAGGAAAATTATCAATCTTCGAAGGAAATGACCCAGTCTGTGGCAGAGATAGCTGCAGGGATCAATATTCAGTCAGATTCAGTCGTGGACATTACTCAATCTCTTGAAAAGACAAATCAGGTCATCACCAGGACATCGTCCCTTGTCGAAAAGCTGCACCAGGACGCAATGGCCGCCGAAAACGTCTCAGATAAAGGCGATGAGCTGATGTCCAGTCTAATATCAGAATTGACAGCTTCCTATGAAAATATGCAGAATGTCAATTCACATATCTTATCTCTTTCCGCGCTGATCAAAGAAACAGCCAGGTTTGCATCAGATATCCAGGGAATTGCTTCCCAGACCAATTTGCTGGCATTGAACGCATCCATCGAGGCAGCACGTGCCGGAGACAGCGGCAAGGGGTTCGCCGTCGTTGCGGAAGAAGTAAGAAAGCTTGCTGACATCACCAGTCATACAGCGACACAGATTGCCGAAAACTTAACCAGCGTTATGAGTGACACTTCCAAAACAAAAGAAGGAGTCAACCTGACAGCTGAAAAACTTACAGAAAACCTCGAATTAGCATCAGAAACAATGGAAGCATTCGAAACGATCCACCATACTTTCAAAGTTTTAAAGAGTGACATATCAGAGCAGGATGCATTAACAAGGACGATCCTGGAATCGTCAATGGCAATCGAAAGTTCCATTACCGGCTTCAGCTCCGTCATCCAGCAGGCGAGCGCTGCATTGGAGGAAATATCATCA
Source organism: Bacillus sp. ISL-39 (assembly GCF_018613295.1). Classification (NCBI taxonomy): domain Bacteria; kingdom Bacillati; phylum Bacillota; class Bacilli; order Caryophanales; family Bacillaceae; genus Bacillus; species Bacillus sp. ISL-39. The sequence continues at coordinate 333,860 of NZ_JAGGQM010000001.1, read as the reverse complement.
GCGGCAATTTCGCAGAGTGAACATCATGAGCAATTGTTTAAATCTGTTGAGGAAGCGCATCAATCTTTAAATAACTTAATCACACTTCAGCAAAAATAAAGGGAAGGCCACCGCCTTCCCTTTTGTACTTCCCTCTTATTTTACAGGCTCAAATTGTACTGCTACATGCTGCAGTGAGCCAAGTTCTGTACGGACCATCTGGATGATTTCGTTTGCGGCTGATGCTGAATGTTCCTTAGCTTTTACTGTGATTCTGACGTTCTCTCCGTCCGCACGGACAAGGGCGTCTTCATAGCCCATTGACTTGATCAATGTTTCAAGAGTGAATTCCTTTTGAGTTACTTCATCAAGCTCGTTCATCTTTTCAATTGCATCGCTGCGGTCTTGAGCAGGCAGGTCTGTAGATGCTACAATCGCCTGAAGGTCTTCCTTCATTTTAGTGCGCTGTTCTTCCAGCTTCATGCGAAGTGCCTCGAACTTTTCATCGCTTGCAATGCCGGAGATAACTGTCTTGCCATCTGTGGATTCAGTTGCTGCCGTCTCTTTTCCATCAGCCTTCTGCTCTTCGACACCCGCCAGATCAGCCTTTTGCTGTTCAGGTGAAGTGATATAGTAAACCGATAGTACCACTACAAGACTTAACATCGTTAACAACCACACTGTTTGCTTTTTCAATAACATCTATTATTCCCCCTTAGATTTTTTAGGCATGACTGCCACCCGATGGTTTGGTACATCCAAAGCCCTGGTGACGGCCTCGATAATCCATTTTTTCACTTGTATATTTTCGGCTCCCTTTGCTACCACGAGGACACCCCTGATTTCTGGCTTCTTTGTCTCAAGAACGATAGGAACCTCTTTTTCACCGTTACGGATGATGACCAGCTGCTCATCCTGTGAAGCATCCTGGACCTTGCGTTTGCCGCCTTCACGATCGGTTTCATCCGTTGTTTGTGACTGGATGACCGTGTTCTTCTCAAGAACCTTCTTATCAGTAGCATCCACGTTTACAAAAACGGTGACATCGCCGACGCCATTGATGCCTTCCAGCATCTCGGTCAATTGTTCTTCATAAGCCTCTTCATATTCGGAAATGACGTCATTCCCTGCTGTTTTCTTTTGCCCGAACACGGCAGCATCCTCTTGAGTCTCTGCCTCCTTAGTGGCTGTAACCGCCATATCAGGATTTTGGTCTCCTAGGATATTGCCTATGAGCATGATCGCTGCCCCGAACAGGACGACAATCATTAAGTATTGGTATTTGCCAGATTTCCTCTCTGGCGGCCCGTCTTTGCTGCTTATTTGTTTCTTAATCCAGCTAAGTGGACCCTTATCATTGTCCATGCTCGTCACTCCCCCCTTCTATCATGATTTGAATTGACTTTTCAGGAACATTCCATTTCTCTGACAGAAGAGAAGATATTTGATCTGTATTCTGAGAGGTTTGTTTTGATGGAAGGGGTGCGTTCGTATCAATTTCTACTTCTCTTACTACTGCCACAGTCTCTCCCTCATCTTCGGCTTTTTTCAGATGCACGATGACATACTCCAGGTTTTCAGGGAAAGGCCGCTGATCCTGATCATTTACTCCAAGCTCGATATTAGCGATCTCCATTCCTTGCTGCTCCATCAACTCCTCCTCTGCGGCTGTTTTCAGTTGGACAGCCATTGTTTCTAAAATATATGCATGCTGGGATGCTTGTATTTCTTTTTTCTGAAATTCTATTGAATTTTTTATCTTTTCGTCCTCAAAACTATTGAATTGGCCCATTGATGCGATCGCTGTTTCAAAATCCGAAGTAAATAGTTTCATGACGGGAGACAAGATGATGGCGATCAAAATTAAACCTGTGACGATCTTCGTATATTTCTGGAAGCTCGAATTAGGCAGGAGCATATCAATGACAGTAGCCAGGAGTATGAAGATAATAATATTGGTTATCCATTCTTTTAGAAAATCCATTTCTTCCCCCCTCACCTCACCATCATCGTTAGATTTCCAGCGGCAATAATGACCGTGATTGTCAGGAAAAACATCAAGGAAACAATCCCAAGCGCAGCAAAAACATAGATAATACTTTTGCTGATGATATCGAGACAATTTATGACCGGTCCCCCACCAAGCGGCTGGAGAATCGCTGCGGCAAATTTATAGATAAATGCAACCATCAGGATTTTTACTGCCGGAAAAGCTGCGATGATCAGCAGAATAGCGACCCCTGCAATACCGACTGTGTTCTTAAGCAGCATGGAGGCGCTGATGACCGTGTCCGTCGCATCGGTGAATACCCGGCCGATTACCGGGACAAAGTTGCCAGTGATGAATTTAGCCGTCTTGACGGTAACTCCATCCGTCACAGCTGAGGATGCCCCCTGAACCGAAATGACACCAAGGAATACGGTCAGCAAAATCCCAAGCAGTCCGACGCTCCAGTTACGGAGCATGCTGGCCAGCTGCGTGACCTTGTAATGCTCTGACAATATGCTGACAATACTCAGAAGTGTGGAAAGGAATAAGAGCGGAAGCACGACATATTGAATGAACATTCCGCTAGTGTTCATCATGAAGATGATGACAGGATGGAAAAAAGCTGCCGATATCAGGCCGCCGGATGTTGCCATCAGTGCAAGGAGCAGCGGAATCAAGGCAAGAATGAATTGAATCATTGTTCCAATTGCATCATTTGTGTAATCAACGACTACATGAAAGCTATTGAGCGCAATAATAACGAGAACCATGAACACAATGGAATAGGCTACCTTGCTGATGGTGCTTTTTTCAAAAGAATTTTGCAGGGCCTGAAGAAACATGCTAAAAACGGTTAGCAAAATCAAGGAACCCAGTAATTTCCCATTGACGATAAACTCGTGGAAAGCAAAATTCAGAATCCCTTTAAACCATTCCTTCAATGAAAACTTTTTTTCCCCGCTGATGAAATCATATAAACTGCCTTTCTGGCTTTCGGGTAAATAGCCATCATATTTATTGATAATATCCTCCCAGAAACCTTTGAGTTCATCGATATTCAAGTCCTCAAGCTGGGCTGCGGCGATTTGATCCGGATTGATCATTGTGTTAGTTTTCTCTTCGTCACCAACAGCTTGTACAACCGGTATGAAAAAAAATAACTGGATTAATAAAATGCCAAGTATGAACTGCAAACGCTGCTTCAACTATAGTCACCTCTTCCAAGAAAAGCGTAGGCGCCTCGATCAGCCCCGGCAGGCATAAGACGTGCGGCGAGGAGGCAGTTCCCAGCCAGGCAGCTGCCCCGTATCCTTCCCTGCAGCCTTGCGACGCGGCGTAAGCCGTGGGAGCAAATAGCTTCACAGAATGTACTTACACGCCGGCTTATGACCCGAGGGGCCAGGCGCTGGAGCTGGACAATTCTCAAATATTTAGTTTGACTCTTGCTTTAAGTAAAGGGCCGCGATCAGCCCGGAATCAAGCGAATGATTGTTTCGATCATGACAGTGAGAATCGGAATGGCCATGGCGAGAATAAGAATTTTCCCGCCTAATTCAATTTTTGAAGCAATAGCCCCCTGACCTGCATCTTTTGTGATTTGGGCTGCGAATTCAGCAATATAGGCGATTCCGATGATTTTCAGTATCGTTTCTACATAGACGAGATTTACCTTGGCATTAGCTGCCAGCTTCTGGATCATTGAAATGATCTGATAAATTTGGTCAACCAAAAATAAGAAGATGGCTGAACCTGTGAACACGATCAGCAAGAAAGCAAAGTTCGGCTTTTGTTCCTTGACAATAAGGGCCAGGAAAGTGGCGATCAGTGCTACCCCTGTTATTTGAAGGATCTCAATGGCAAAGCCCTCCCCTACCCTTGAAATAGGAATACTGATTTAATTTTTTGAAAGAGGTCGTCGACAATGGAGGCCACCATGAAAAGGATGTATATGAACCCAAATAAGGTTACCCACTGTGCATATTCCTTCTTTCCCACCTGATCGAGAATGGTGTGTAGAAATGCAACGACGATGCCTACCCCTGCGATTTTAAAAATAATATCCACTTCAAGACCCATCTTGTCCTCCTCCTAAACGCTACATCAGTAAGATGATTAATAATAAGCCTGATAAAAAGCCGATACTTTTCATCATTTTTTCGTATTTCATTTGTTTTTCGCAGGCATCTGCTTCTTCTCTTTCCAGATGGGAGATTGTCAGCAGGATCTGTTTTTGCTGGGAATGACGGTCATGCCTGCCGAGCGTCTCACCAAATTGTTTCATGATCTCGAACTCTCCCTGTTTGAAGGCGGTCATCTTCCAGACCTCTTTGAGGCTGTCTTCCCACGCGGCTTTTACGGTTGTATCAGACTCTGTCAACTTTTTGGAAAAAGCCTCGAAAAACCAGGATAAAGGCTTGGACATCTGGGCAGCGAGCTTTCTTGAGGCATCATGGAGCGGTGTGTGGCCGTACATGATTTCAGCCTCCAATGATTGCAGGGCAGACTTCAGGAGCCGAAGCTGCCTCGGCCGCTCACTAAGATGTCTTGAGGCTTCGAAACCTGTCCAAGTCGTGGCCAGAATAATCAATATAGCACCGATTATTTTGATCATTTATGTCACTCTCACTTTTTGGCGAACTTCTTTGCCATTTGCTTCCCTTATTGAGGTGATGGTTCCAGGGCCAGAACTTCTTCCAAGCTCCACAAATCTATCAAAAATCCCCATCTCCAAAATTGGTTTCAAAGTTGGCCTTTTTTGAATATCTTCCAGCGAATCTCCATGTGTAGTCATGATTAATTTAATGCCTGCGTTAACTGCTTCAAGAATCGCTTCCCCGTCTTCTTTTCGGCCTATTTCATCTACAACCAGGACATCCGGGCTCATCGAGCGGATCATCATCATCATCCCCTCGGCCTTCGGGCAAGAATCCAGGATATCTACTCTAGGTCCAAATGTAAGCTGTGGGACCCCCTTCACGCATCCTGCTATTTCTGACCTCTCATCCACAATGCCTGCTTTAAGAGGGGGGAGTTTTTTTTCAGGAACCCCGCTGGATATCATCCTTGCTATATCCCTGAGCAAAGTGGTTTTTCCAGTCTGTGGCGGACCAATGATGATCGTATGTTTCCAGCCATTCTCGTAAATATATGGAAGCAACGGTTCGGCAATCCCGATTTTTTCCCTTGCAATCCGGAAATTAAAGGAAGATATGTCCCTGATCGCTTTTACAAAGCCGTTTTCCAGGATCACCTTTCCTGCAAGTCCAACTCGATGGCCTCCGGCAATGGTGATATAGCCACGCTTTAATTCTTCCTCCAACGTATACATTGAAAAATGCCCAAGCTTGTTCAATAGCTGGACAGCATCCTCAGGCGGAATGATATACGGCAGGAATTGAGGCTTCCCTCTTACCGTTATTTCAAGCGGCCTGTTAATCCGTATCCGCACTTCTTCCATCCCATCTTGATCATTAGGAGGCACTGCATCCAGCAATTCGGCAATTCGTTTCGGCAAAAAAGATAAGATATCCTCCATCATTAATCCTCCTGACAATACGCTTACTTAATATGTATGCCTGCTTGGACACTTTATGACCGGCAGATTCGCGAATGGCTGAGAGGTGGATTTTAATTTTGTGTTTGCTTAAGGATGATTCTAGGATTTCGAATGTTAGGAACTGTATCGACCGAGAGGAAATAATATCGCTTTTAATCGAAAAGAATAGTATTGAAAGGAGTTGATAAAGATGAATGAGGATCACCAGAAGTTCCAGAAAGTACAGAGAGCCGACCGGGCTTCTTATCTAGGAGGAGGAAGAAGTCCTAAGGAATCGCCGACTAATGATACAAAGTACAACAATAAGAATAACACTGACAAAGCACCAGGAGCTGGCGAGTAAAATCTTTTATCCTTTATCCTTTAGTCCATTCTTTGCTTTTTCCTATGACCGTTATTTGTTCTTCAAGACCAACATAATTATAGGTAATAGAAAAAGCAGTGTGGAGGGATAATGGATGGTTAATGGATTGTATACAGGCTACCGTGACAATGGTATCGGGAATGGAAAGAAAATTACCGTTAGTGGAGAAGGTTCTGTGTTCGCTGCGCCAAACCAGGCGACAGCAACGGTTGGCGTGCGCACCGAAAATCAGAACCTGCAGAGGGCACAGGCTGAAAATGCGGAAAAATCTAATGCCATGTTAGCAGCCTTACGTAACCTTGGGATTGCAAAGGACGATATTAAAACGGCAGATTTCCGGATTGATCCAATTTATACCTATGAAGACGGCAAGCAGTTATTCCAGGGATATCGTGTTACACACCTGTACAATATCACGATCAGGAATATTGCCCAGGCAGGATTGATCATCGACACCGCTGTTGAAAATGGTGCAAACGAAATCATGAACATACAATTTTCAGTTGCAGAGCCTCAGGAGTTGTACAATAGGGCACTTTCAATGGCAGTGGTCGATTCATACAACAAAGCTCAAACAGTAGCCCGGACTTTAGGCCTCCAAACCTCCATTTCGCCCCTAACGATTACCGAAGAAACCCAGAAAGGTTCGCCCGGCCCATTCCTGGTTGCGTCTTTAGATACAAGCAGCGGGAGCGGGACTCCGATAGAACCGGGGAAACTGGAAATCAAGGCGACTGTCACAGGAACATATATAAGCTCCTAAATTTTCAAAAGGCAGGCTGATAGCCTGGCTTTTTTCTGATATAAAGAAAAAGAGTGGTAGTGTACCGATTATGTAAGCTTCTCCTGACACAATTTGTCTATATCCACTTGAATACTTTTAAGTTAAAATACCTATATACGTATTTTAAGGAGAGATCATCATGAAGAAAATATTTTCGGCATTTATGTTTATATTGTTGATTACCGGCTGTTCTGGAGGCGGTTCTTATACTGATGTTTCAGTCGATAAAGCAAAAGAATTGATAGATAGTGGAGAAGTTCAGGTTTTGGATGTACGTACTCCTGATGAGTTCGCAGCAGGACATATTCCCGGAGCCAAGTTAGTTCCCCTGCAGGTCATAGAGAGCATGCTTTCCGAGCTTGATCAAGACCAAAAATATTTGGTGGTCTGCCGCAGCGGCAACCGCTCCACTCAGGCAAGCGGAATCCTCGTGGAAAATGGATTCAAGAATATTTACAATATGACCGGCGGAATGAATGAGTGGAAATATGAGATAGAGCAATAAGAAAAGCGCAGGCACATTGTCTTTTCCAACAAGTGTTGCATAATTTAAGCATCTCGTGAGAAACGTGATGCTTTTTGCATGGCTCTTTTCTCAAACTTTGTTGCTATTTATTACAAAATAGGATTGAATTACCTAAGTTTCTTCACAAAATTAATGCTTATTATTAGAAAAGAGCTTGCAAACTAAGCACCGAGTTACAAAATGACTTTTATCACGTTAAAATCGGCTTTAGGATTTTAACAACAATCTTTACGAAAACATAAAAAAAACCTGCTTTTCAGCAGGTTTTTTTTATTAAGCACGTGATACATAAGATGCATCTGTTGTGTTGATAACAAGTCTGTCACCCTGGTTTATGAAGAAAGGAACCTGAACTGTAAGACCAGTTTCCAATGTCGCAGACTTAGTACCGCCAGAAGAAGTGTCACCTTTAATGCCAGGTTCTGTTTCTGTTACTTCCAATTCAACAGTGTTTGGAAGCTCGACACCAAGAGTTTCATGGCCGAATTGCATGATGTATACTTCCATGTTTTCCTTAAGGAATTTCAACTCATATTCAATAGAAGTGCCTGGCAATTCTATTTGCTCGTAAGACTCATTGTCCATGAATACGTGTTGGTCGCCGCTTGCATATAGGTATTGCATTTTTCGGTTCTCGATTTGGGCTTTTGCTACTTTCTCACCGGCGCGGAACGTTTTTTCCTGAATCGCTCCAGTACGAAGGTTGCGAAGCTTTGAGCGAACAAACGCAGCTCCTTTTCCTGGCTTAACGTGTTGGAAATCAAGTACACGCCAGATGCCATTGTCCACTTCAATTGTCAAACCTGTACGGAAATCATTAACTGAAATCATTATTTGTCCTCCTAATGTGTCCTATAATATGATGAGTTCCTTAGTAGAATGTGTCAGTGACTCATTATGGTCATTTGTTATAACAGTATCGTCCTCTATTCTTACACCGCCAAGTCCAGCTATGTAGATCCCTGGCTCAACAGTCACAACCATACCAGTTTCAAGAACGGTATCGGAACGGAAAGACAGACCTGGTCCTTCGTGTACTTCGAGTCCGATTCCATGGCCTGTAGAGTGGCCAAAATACTCTCCGTACCCTTTTTCAGTAATAAAGTTCCGGGTAAGAGCATCAGCTTCCCTGCCTGTCATGCCCGGCTTAATGCCTGCCATTCCGCGAAGCTGGGCTTCTAAGACGATATCATAGATTTCCCTAAGCTTGTCTGAAGGGCTGCCTACGGCTAATGTGCGGGTAATATCCGATACATACCCATTATAATAGGCACCATAATCAAGGGTTACGAAATCTCCTGTTTCGATCACCTTGTCACTTGCTACTCCGTGCGGAAGTGCTGAACGATAGCCTGAAGCTACAATAATATCGAATGAAGAGGATGTTGCTCCCTGTTTTCTCATAAAGAATTCCAGTTCATTGGATACTTCCAGCTCTGTCCTGCCCGGACGGATAAACTCAAGTATATGTGTAAACGCAGCATCTGCGATGGCTGCTGCTTCCTTTAATATCTTAATCTCTGAATCAGTCTTAATCAAGCGTAACTTTTCAATTTCGCCTGATACAGGCACTAATTCTGCTTCCACGCCTTTATCAAAGGTTTTATAAGCAGAATATGTAACATGATTTTCTTCAAATCCAAGCTTTTTGATCCCCAAATTTTTAGCCTGCTCTGCAACCTCGTCCTGAATCAGCCCTTTATGCAGGACAACTTCATAGCCTTCACATTGTTTCGCAGCCTGCTCAGTGTACCTGAAGTCCGTAATGAATAATGCTTTTTCGGCACTGATCAGCACCATGCCTGCAGAACCAGTGAACCCAGTCATATATCTGCGGTTGTAATCACTGGTGACCAGCATTCCATCGATTCCGAGTCTTTGAAAGCTCTCACGTAATTTTTGAATTTTCTCCATAAACCTATTCCTCCCCTTTTGCACCTCTTTTGAATGCTTCAAGCGCCAATTCATAGCCAAGAAAGCCTAGACCGGCAATCTGCCCAGCAGATACTGGAGCAATCACCGACTTGTGCCTGAATTCCTCTCTTTGATAAACATTTGAAATATGTACTTCGATAACGGGACAATCAATTCCTGCAATCGCATCCCTGATACCATAACTATAATGCGTGAAAGCCCCGGGGTTAAAAATAATGCCATCTATATCAGTGTCTTCTGCCTCATGGAGTTTGTCAATCAGTTCTCCTTCATGATTCGATTGAAAGCAAATAACCTCAACCTGGCTTTTTGCTCCCAGCTGGATCATCCGTTCTTCCAGATCCTTCAAAGTTCTGGCACCGTATATCCCTGGTTCTCTTTTTCCCAAACGATTCAAATTTGGACCGTTGAGCATAAGTATTTTTTTCATGGCAGGCTCCCGTAAAAAAAGAATGTTCAATAAGAACATTCTATCATAATTGATTTCCTTAAAACTACCTTGAGAGCCTTAAGAGGTAACTTCCTCCTGATTTTTCTCACTGTTGCGATTTTCATTTTCCTCATATGATATTGAATAACCAACAAACACACCATACAGAACATAAAAGCAAATCGATGTAATTAACGTATTCCTTGACAGGTCCCAGAATGGTTTAATTCCAGGAAACAGCGGATTGAGAACATAAAAAACAAGGAAGAACAGCACCAGGCCAAATGCTGCACCAGCCCAAATGGATTTTAGCTTTCTCATTGCTGCATAGTATACAAGTGCTGCGCCAGTTGAAAAAAGACCAATCGCAATAATGGATATTACTGTACCCAGCCATTGCTCCTTCCAATCTCCCAAAGCCCATGGCTCAAGGATGACATTTGGACGGATTTCTGTAAAGTTGAAAATATAAGCTAAATAGGCAAGCGAACTCCAAAAAATCCCTCCAAATAACCCGGTGATTATGCTCATCGTGATGAAAGACATTGGTTTTTCCCTTTGATTTTGTTCAAGGTTTTCATGATTTTCTGCCATTAGTTGCACCTCCACCGTTAGTATGTCCCGGACGGACCAATCAATTGCACTTCAGGAAAAATTGTTCAGGAAGGAACCTTCATATAGAGGTTTGTGCTAATTTTTAGTAAAATGAAACTAACAGAACAAGTGGACCGAATAATCATGAAAATGCAAATCGCTCGTTTAAAGCACTTTTAAAAAGGAAAAAGTAGCAGGAGAAGAGTATAAAATCGGAGAATTTGTATAAAGTAATCGTTGGCAAGTTTAAAAGCGGGAAAAATTGCTCATGATGCTAGTAGGGAGGTGGCTTTCATTGAATCGTGCTTCTAAGTATATTGTTTCAGGACTGATCGTTCTTGCAATCTTTGGTTTTGCCTTTCAGTTATTTACCGATCCTTTAAGTATCCTTATCATGCTTGCAACAATCGCCCTGGTTGGTGCCTTGATTTATTTCCTCGTGACCCGCTTGACAAGTTCAAGCTCAGGACGGCAACACCAGCGTGCATTTCAAAAAGCAGCAAAGCGGTCTAAAAAACGGTTCCAGACAAAAGACACTAATGTCTCCTCTAAACGTTCAAAAATAAGGTCGCTCGCATCCGCGCGCAACAAAAAGAAGGATGCGTCACATTTAACGGTCATAGACGGTAAAAAGGGCAGGAAAAAAAATCGGGCTTCGTTCTAAGCTCGATTTTTGTGTTTTATTAAGGCTCTTTTCGTAGCTATTCATTAATAACACCAGGATTTAAAAAACTTCTCCGCGCTCTTTTGGCCCAGATCGATCAATTCATGTTTCTTTTCATTCGAAAGCTGGAATTCAGTAGTCAAGTTGCCTTCTGTAGGAATGAAAATGATATTTTTTTCATGTTTCCTCGAGATATACCGGGAGTCATGGGCATCCTTCATCGTTTCAAACAAAGCTTCGAACATTTGAAGTGCGTTCTTGATTTTGTTGGTGGGCTGCTGGATCAAATTCTGGCTGAGCTTGATACCAAGTACAGGCCGGACTTTTTTCACATTATCCTTATCAAATAACCACATCGGGAAATTGCTTAACACTCCCCCATCCACTACAATATTAGATCCGACCCTGTCACGCAGCTTCACTGGTTCGAAGAAGAATGGGAGACTGCAGCTCATCCTGATTGCTTTTGCTACAGGAAAAGTCATTGGATCAACACCATACATCGGAAGATCATCTGGCAGGATTAACAGTCTTCCGTTGGTGAGGTCTGACGCAATGATCCTTAATGAATCCGGGGCGAGGTCACCAAAAGTGCGCAGACCCCTGGCAGCAAGCTTTTCACCTATCCAGCGCTCCAATTCGTCCCCTTTATAGAGTCCCAGCCGCCAGTATACAAAAAGCCATTTCGTCAAGGCTGATGGGATGATCGTTTTCCTAGAGTCGAGAAATTTTTTCAGGTCTAGATCATCCAAGATACCGGCCATTTCAGCGCTGGTATATCCAGCTGCAAGCAAGCCAGCAATCAATGAACCCGCACTGGTCCCTGCGACCCGCTTAAAACGGAACCCCCGCTCCTCAATTGCCGCACAGGCACCTACCAATGCTAATCCTTTAATTCCTCCGCCGGAAAAAACGCCGTCAATATACATATGAGCCACTCCCGTCGATGTAATCCCACCTTTACATCTTTAAGCGCTTCATTTGTAAATTAGTACGGCGTACAAGTTAAAAAATTTGTATTTATGTGAAATATTGAATCTCTGCTTCTGGAAAAAACGAATGGATATATCCCCGAATCGTTTCTTCAAGATCCTTCGCTTCATCCTTCTGGTAGACGTACTTACCAATGCCGTAACGTCCCCATTTATATTTTCGTTTTTCTTCATCCATCTCAAGCTTGGATTTAGGATATCTTTTTTGGATCACATTTTTAGCCGGCTTTGTAAAACGGTGCTGGATGAGCTCAAAGCTTAAGCCTGTCAGGTCGATTCCTTCAAGGGAATTGCTGAGTCTCTCAAATAATTCGTGATAGCCCTCTCTCCAGCCTTCATGGATATAAATTGGCGCAACGATGAAGCCAAGCGGGTATCCGGCTTTTGCCACCTTTCTGGCTGCCTCCAGTCTTTCATCAAAGGATGATGTTCCAGGTTCAAAGTTTTTTATCACATAGCGGGCATTGACGCTGAAACGGAACCTTGTTTTGCCATTATGCTTTGCATCGAGAAGGTGATCGACATGATGGTACTTTGTTACAAACCTTAATTGCCCATATTCCGACTCTCCGAAAAATTCGATTGTTTTCTTTAATGCGTGGGTTAAATGGTCAATCCCGACGATATCCGATGTACAGGCAGCTTCAAACCTGGTGATTTCCGGTTTTCTTTCGTCCATGTACTTTTGCGCCTGATCGAAAATTTCATCGAGATTTACATACGTGCGAATATACGGCTTGCTTCCAAGCGTCGTCTGCAAATAACAGTAATGGCAATGGCCCATGCATCCGGTAGCAAGCGGGATGGCATATTCGGCAGACGGCTTGGAGGTATCGAATTTCAACGTTTTCCTGATACCGACAACGAGAGTTGATTTAGCATTGCGGTACTGCTGGAGTTCATTATCACCGGGGATGCCGCGCACCTGGTTATGCGAAGTGGTCTCCCGGATTTCAAGATCCATCTTCTCGAACTTTTCCTTCAGTTCACGTCCAAGCGGGTATTCTAGAGCCCTGGGTTCAATGTATACAAGCTGTGGTACAAAAGCTTTCATCATTCAATTCCTCATTTCATTCCATTTGTCAGTATAGTTAGTATGGGCAGAAATAAAAAAAGAGGATGGAAAAAATATTTCCATCCTGTACTGTAACTGTACCTATACATTTATTTGGGTTAGAGGAGAGATGGCTCTGTTGATTTCCGTTCCAGTCGCTTCGCTTTCCGCGGGGCTGGCAGTGAGCCTCCTCATCACCGTTGGCGCCTGCGGGATCTCGCCTGTCCAGCTGATCCCGCAGGAGTCTACGCGACTTCCACTCCAATCAACAGGTCTTCAACATGAATCCATTTTATCTACGCAAGGACCCATCCTAATTTTTATAGTCCACACTTTAACTGTGCGTTACAGTTTGTGCATGTGTTGCAGCCGCCGATTTCTTTTACTTCACCTTTGCGGCAGACAGGACATGTATTGCCGACTTCAGAGCCAATCGTTACGTTGGTAGAACGTAATTCATTAATCGTGTCGACAAGTACCACATGCTGCTTTTGCTTTTCTTTCTTGTCGATTTCCTCTTCCATCGTGTTTTCTTCGGCTTTGAGCGTCAGTACCTGTGAATCTCGGGAGCCGTCTACATAAACGGTACCGCCCTTCGCTCCGCCTTTATACAAGCGCTCATATACCTTTTCAACCTGCTCTACACTGTAGCCCTTCGGCGCGTTGACCGTCTTGCTGATCGAGCTGTCAATCCAGCGCTGGATGACACATTGAACATCAGCGTGTGCTTCAGGCGCCAATTCCATCGCTGAGACGAACCAATTCGGCAGGTTCTCTGGATCAGCATCCGGATTGCGATCAAGATATTCCTGAACGATGTCCGCTTTCACTTCAATAAACTTGCCAAGACGGCCGCTTCGGAAGTAGGAGAAGCTGAAGTAAGGCTCAAGTCCTGTTGACACGCCAACCATGGTACCAGTTGATCCCGTCGGAGCAACAGTCAGCAAGTGTGAGTTGCGAATTCCGTTTTCAAGGATTGACTCGCGAATATCTTCAGGCATTTTTTTCATGAAACCAGTGTTCGTGAATGCCTGGCGAAGTCTGTTAGTTTCTTCTTCAGTACCGCCTTGAAGGAATGGGAAGCTTCCTTTTTCCTTTCCAAGTTCAACAGATGCACGGTAAGCCGAAGTCGCAATTGTTTCAAATACTTTGTCAACAAGCTGGTTTCCTTCTTCTGAACCATATTCTGTTTCACAGTAGATCAGAAGGTCATGAAGTCCCATGACACCAAGACCGACACGGCGTTCACCTAAAGCTTGTCTTTTATTATCTTCAAGGAAGTAAGGAGTCGCATCGATGACATTGTCCTGCATACGCACGCCAACTTCTACAGTACGCTTCAATTTTTCAAAGTTAACTGTCTTTGTATCCTTGTCCGCCATTTCCGCAAGGTTAACAGCAGCGAGGTTGCAGACAGAATTTGGTGCGAGAGGCTGTTCCATTTTGTTATCCTAAAGGCTTTTTATCCCTTAGTTCTAACGGTTCGTTTCCCGTTAGTTCAGCATATCTTTTCAATGCTTTGTGGCATTGTTGCGGCCTCGTGGATGGATTATATTCTGCTCTCACAGGTTCACCATCTATGCGTTGCCCCTGACCTGGTTTTTAACCAAGGCCTTCGGTTCGGATTCCCATCGCAGGGTTCCCGCTTCATTCCGCAATTTTTAACGTGAGGCAAACTAAGCTGCTCTACCACACGGGTTTGTCGCTACTACCTTCTGTCCATATGCCTGTGCGTTCGTCATATCATTGGCATTGTCGATGAAGAAAATGCCTGGTTCTGCTGAGTATGTCGCACAGATATTAATCAAGTTCCATAATTCTTTTGCTTTGATTTTTCTATAGGTGCGCACTTTGTATCCGAGCTCTTCCCACTCGCGGACGTCACCGATTTTATGCCATTCTTCGTTGTAAACCTTCATTGTCTCAGCATCATAGCTTTCAACATCAGGGAAACGAAGTTCATAATCTGAATCATTTTCAACTGCGTCCATGAAATCCTTTGTCAGAGTGACTGAAATATTTGCACCGGTAAGGAATTCTGAGTTATGGACGGTATAGGTTCCCCCTGTTGCAAGCTTTTCTTCAGCCGCTTTGATGATATCTGCGCTGAATCCGCCGTAACCTGGGATGCTCTTATAGTTAACGATTCCCTGGTACATTGCTTCTTCCTGCAAAGTCAGCGGTGTGAATTTCAACTTTTCCTTCGCCAGTTTCTTGATTGAGTCATCGTTGGTGCTTTCAATCAGGAAGCGAAGGATTCTTGGGTTTTGCATTTTGGAAATGATGAATTCTACAATGTCAGGATGCCACGTACCTACCGTTCCTTTCGGAATATTTCGCTGCTTTGCAGCCGGACTAGACTATATCATCACCCTCAGCATGGTCTGTTAGGGGTCGGGCGCTTGTGAGAGTTTATTGTTGGGACTCACTCTCTAGTCGTTGAACCTTCGCCATTACCTTTGCCCAATGACGCTTGGCTGCAGATTGTCCAATGCAAGCAATTTTTAGGCCCTCACGCTCACCGTTTCCAGTCACGTTGTGGCTTGCCTGCCTCTAAGGAGTTCCCTGCAATTCACCCGATTTTCTAATCGTTCATTTTCTGAACGACGCGGACTAATGCATCTATAAAGTTACTTTCTTTACCATAAGTTTTTTCATGACAGTTTCTACAGAGTGTGATTCCATTGTTTAAAAGAAATTGTTTTTCAGGGAAAGGCTTTTTGGGATAAATATGGTGAGCAGCAATATCTCTTGAACTCGAGTTACAACCAGGCATCTTGCACCTAAAGTTATCCCGAGTATATACTTTTTTACGCCATTCCTTATAGAGTGCAGAATCAGTTATATCAATTGTTTCCACTCTATTTTCTTTCAGGTAATTCTTATAACATGTATAAGTACAAAAGCTTTTACCTGAACTAGATAATCCTGAGCGTACCCTTTCAGTAGTTTGTCCACACTGAAAGCATTCAAAGTATACACGTTTCTTTATCCTAGTCGACTTTATTTTCTCTATGGAGGCTGGGGTATGTTTCGTTCCTCTCCTCGGAGCACCTTTATCAATTTCATCATGGCCCCTTAGCTCCCATCCAAAGAAAAGAATTCGATCTAAAATTGTTGTATAACTTACCCCTAGTTCATTAGCAAGTACAGTATATCCCTTTCTTTTAACAATGTATTCCTCATAGAGCCAATCACGATTATCGTATATCTCATTGCCTAGTTTGATTGGCTTTTTTCTAATACCAAATCTTCTAAGCTTTGATTTAATTGTCGTAATTGGCAGCCCTGTTTCTTCAGCTATCTCTTTTAAACTCATTTTGTCGTGAATATACTTTTGATAAAGAAATTCTCTGGTCAGATTCATGAAACGCCCTCCTTATAACGAACGTTTGTTCTCATGTTAATCTTACCAATTTTAACTTAGAATGTCATTTAGTTAATCCGCCAGCATGATCATCTGTGCACCACGTCTTGACCCGCCCTGCTCTACTAAATGCGTCAGCTTGGCAATGTCATCAAGCCATGAGACCGAACCGGATGATTTTCCGTTTACGCCCTTGGCAAGTGTGTTGCGCGGTCTTAGTGTCGAACCGTTCGTTCCTACTCCGCCGCCGCGGCTCATGATTTCCATTACCTGTTTGCGGTGCTCAGAAATTCCTTCGCGTGAATCTTGTACGAATGGCATAACATAGCAGTTGAAGTAGGTTACATCTGTTTCCGCGCCTGCTCCGTAAAGAACACGGCCTGCCGGGATGAAATTCATCGAGACTAACTCTTGGTAGAACTTCTCGAACCACTCCTGGCGCTTTTCTTCTGTTTTTTCAACGGCTGCAAGCCCTGTGGCATTCCGTTTCGCGATTTGCTCGTAAAATACTTCCAGCGGCTTTTCAATAACGTCCAGTGAACGTTTGATCACCCCGGTCGAAGCTTCTTCAGGATCATCAAGCACCCCGCGGAATTCTTCGTCTACAAGCACTTTGGCTGTTTTGTTCTCCCAATCAATATCTAGTATGAATCCAAGTCCACGAGCAGGAAATTTTGGATCCTCTTTGATTGTGAGAACGACGAAATCACCATTTGATAGGGTAATTTTTTCAGTGTCTTTAAAAGTATAGCGGTCCAGCATGACTAATCGGGAAACGCCTTTGTGTGTAAGTTTCATGTCAGATGTAATCGGGTGAACCTGCGGGAACAGCTTAATATCCTTGTTCAGGCTTTCTACATCCAGGCTCATTTTTTGTCCAATAGTTACAGACATTTCTACAACTCCTTCTAAGGTTTTAAATCTTTTCTCTAATGTATTACTAGAAGTATGTAATTCTAGCTGCATTTTTGAATTACCCTTACGTTATCATAACGAAACATCAAAAATCAATATATAGTGTATTTTAAATTTTCGACAACACTATATATGGTGTTTAGGTCAAGTAATAAAGATTTTGTCAAACATGAAAACTATTAAAAAATCGAGTTATTTAGAGAGAACGATAGAATATCTCCAGTAAATGATAAAAAACAACAAATTTCGAGGGTTGCACTTTTTCTAATTATCAAAAGCCTAGAAAATACTGGATAAAAACAAAAAAAGCGGGTCATCCGCTTTTTAAATTTTTTTATCTTTTAAAATTCCACTCATCAGATTCGTACTTATTTCTGGCCAGCTCATTTACATAAATCAGCTCTTCATCACTTAAAGTGTATGGCTCCAAAATAATTCCCAGGCCATCCTCAAAACCTTCCTTGAATGCTTTTTTCGCTTCTTCTAGATTTATTTTACGGCTGCTGATCTCATTGATCGCTACTGCCTTAGTCTTGAAGGCTCGCTGCATTCTCTCTTTGACTCTGTCATTCGGATACTTGAATAAGCTGAAAAGTTTATCCTCATCCAAATCGAGCAAAATGGAACCATGCTGAAGAATAACCCCTTTTTGCCGGGTCTGGGCGCTGCCGGCCACTTTACGTCCTTCAACAACAAGCTCATACCAGCTTGGTGCATCAAAACAAACTGCAGACCGAGGGTTTTTTAACGCTTCTTTATCAGCAGAAGTTTTCGGTACAGCAAAATAAGCTTCGAGACCTAACTTCTGGAAACCCTGTAATATGCCTTCAGATATTACCCTATAAGCTTCTGTTACTGTCTTTGGCATTTCTGGATGATCTTCAGTAACGATTACGCTATATGTAAGTTCATGTTCATGCAGAACGCCCCGTCCGCCAGTAGGTCTCCTTACAAAACCAAGACCATGCTGCTTCACAGCCTCCATATCAATTTCTCTTTCAATCTTTTGGAAATAGCCAACTGAAAGTGTCGCCGGGTTCCATCCATAAAAACGGACCACTGGAGGAATTTTTCCTGCACCATGCCAATCAAGCAAGGCCTCATCAAGTGCCATATTGAAGGAAGGTGAACAGTCTCCTGAATCAATAAATCCCCATACCTCTTTATTCATACAAATTTAACCCCATTTTAAAAATAGTATAAAGCTAAGATTTTTTTAGTCTAACAAAATAAATTTCAAAAGCAAAGCAAGTTGATTTAAAGAAATTTACTAATTTCCTTTGCTCTCTGACATGAAGGCTTATATAATTATAAGTGGCTCAGCTAAGCTTGAAAGGAGAAATATGTTTTGGATACACTTATCTTTTTAATCGTCCTGACAGTTGCGGTAATTCTATACTCTGTGTTTATGTATTTCCGCCAGAAGAAAATCCTCAAGACCCTGTCAGAGGAAGAATTCAAAGCTGGTTATCGTAAAGCGCAATTGATTGATGTCCGTGAACCTAATGAATTCGCCGGTGGACACATTTTAGGCGCCAGAAATATCCCGCTCACCCAACTTAAGACTCGCCTGAAGGAAATCAGGCCGGACAAGCCTGTCTACCTTTATTGCCAGAGCGGTTCCCGCAGCGGACGTGCTGCCCAGCTGCTATACAAAAAAGGCTATAAGGACCTTAATCATCTACAAGGCGGCTTCAAAAAATGGGGCGGCAAAGTTAAAGCTAAATAAGCATTCTTTCCATAAAATTACCCCTCAGCATGACTGCTGGGGGGTTTAGCTTTTCATTTCATAAAACAGATCGACTGCCTTCTGCCAGAACCAAGCAGAAGTCAACCTGGTTCAGACAAAATCTCGGCTTCTCCTCTTATTTTTGTCCGAACTCACACCAGGTTCAGACAAAATCTCGGCTTCTCCTCTAATTTTTGTCCGAAGTCTCATCAAGTTCAGACAAATTCTCAGCTTCTCCTCTTATTTTTGTCCGAAGTCACACCAGGTTCAGACAAAATCTCGGCTTCTCCTCTCAATTTTGTCCGAAGTCACACCAGGTTCGGACAAAATTTCAGCTTCTCCTCTTATTTTTGTCCGAACTCACATCAGGTTCAGACAAAATCTCGGCTTCTCCTCTAATTTTTGTCCGAAGTCTCATCAAGTTCAGACAAATTCTCAGCTTCTCCTCTTATTTTTGTCCGAAGTCACACCAGGTTCGGACAAAATTTCGGCTTCTCCTCTCAATTTTGTCCGAAGTCACATCAAGTTCAGACAAAATCTCAGCTTCTCCTCTTATTTTTGTCCGAAGTCACATCAGGTTCAGACAAAATCTCGGCTTCTCCTCTCAATTTTGTCCGAAGTCACACCAGGTTCGGACAAAATTTCAGCTTCTCCTCTTATTTTTGTCCGAAGTCACACCAGGTTCAGACAAAATCTCGGCTTCTCCTCTTATTTTTGTCCGAAGTCACATCAAGTTCAGACAAAATCTCGGCTTCTCCTCTTATTTTTGTCCGAAGTCACACCAGGTTCGGACAAAATTTCGGCTTCTCCTCTTATTTTTGTCCGAAGTCACATCAGGTTCAGACAAAATCTCGGCTTCTCCTCTTATTTTTGTCCGAAGTCACATCAGGTTCAGACAAAATCTCGGCTTCTCCTCTTATTTTTGTCCGAACTCACACCAGGTTCGGACAAAATTTCAGCTTCTCCTCTTATTTTTGTCCGAACTCACACCAGGTTCGGACAAAATTTCAGCTTCTCCTCTTATTTTTGTCCGAACTCACACCAGGTTCGGACAAAATTTCGGCTTCTCCTCTTATTTTTGTCCGAACTCACACCAGGTTCGGACAAAATTTCAGCTTCTCCTCTTATTTTTGTCCGAACTCACACCAGGTTCGGACAAAATTTCGGCTTCTCCTCTCAATTTTGTCCGAAGTCACATCAAGTTCAGACAAAATCTCGGCTTCTCCTCTCAATTTTGTCCGAAGTCACATCAAGTTCAGACAAAATTTCAGCTTCTCCTCTGAATTTTTCATATTTCACACCGGTTTCGGACTCGCAGTATTTTCCGAGGTCATTCCGTGTTCATAACTAAAAAACAAAGTCCTGCCAATAACAAACCGGCAGGACTTCTATCGTTCTATTCAGCTTTCTGGTAGCGCAGGATTGGCTTCCTTGCAGCTGTTGTTTCATCCATACGGCCTACTACTGTGGAGTGCGGCGCTTCCTGGACGATTTCTGGATTCTCTTCTGCTTCTCGAGCAATTTGGATCATCGCGTCGATAAAAGCATCGAGTGTTTCCTTCGATTCTGTTTCTGTCGGCTCGATCATGATCGCTTCTTCTACATTCAATGGGAAGTAGATTGTTGGCGGATGATAGCCGAAATCAAGCAGGCGTTTTGCGATGTCCAATGTGCGGACGCCAAGCTTCTTCTGACGCTTGCCGCTTAGGACGAATTCGTGCTTGCAATGTCTGTTGAAAGGCAGGTCATAGTACTCTGAAAGTCTTCTCATCATATAGTTCGCGTTTAGCACAGCATACTCCGTAACAGCTTTCAAACCATCTGGACCCATTGTGCGGATATACGTATAAGCACGGACATTGATGCCGAAGTTGCCGTAGAAAGGCTTCACCCTTCCGATTGACTGCGGACGGTCATAATCAAACTTATAAACGCCTTCCTGCTTTGTCACGATTGGCTTTGGCAGGAATGGAATCAAATCAGCTTTTACACCGACTGGGCCTGAACCAGGTCCGCCGCCGCCGTGAGGGCCTGTGAATGTCTTATGAAGGTTCAAGTGAACAACATCGAAGCCCATATCTCCAGGGCGTGCCTTGGACATAACAGCATTCAAGTTCGCTCCATCATAGTAAAGCTTTCCGCCTGCACCGTGGACAATTTCAGCCATCTCGAGAATGTTTTCTTCGAATAAGCCAAGTGTGTTCGGGTTCGTCAGCATCAGTGCCGCTGTATCTTCCCCGACAACCTTCTTAAGGTCTTCTAAATCAACCAGACCGTTTTCATCTGACTTTACAGTGATCGTTTCAAAACCAGCTACTGTTGCTGAAGCTGGATTGGTTCCGTGCGCCGAGTCAGGAACAATAACTTTCGTACGGTTGAGATCGCCGTTTGCTTCATGATAAGCACGGATCATCATCAAGCCCGTCCATTCACCGTGTGCACCGGCTGCCGGCTGAAGGGTAACTTCATCCATACCAGTGATTTCAATCAGGTGTTCCTGCAGATCGTACATCAATTCAAGAGCACCCTGGACAGAGCTTTCATCCTGCAATGGATGCAAATGGGCAAAGCCGTTGAATCGCGCCACATTTTCATTCATCTTAGGATTGTATTTCATCGTACATGATCCAAGCGGATAGAACCCGGAATCTACACCGTGGTTGCGCTTCGACAATGCTGTGTAATGGCGCATGATATCAAGCTCGGAAGCCTCAGGTAGTTCTGGCTCCTCTTCACGGAGGAATCCCTCAGGCAAAAGCTCTGATAAATCGGTTTCCGGAACATCCATCTCCGGAAGGCTGTAGCCGACACGGCCTGATGTGCTTAATTCAAAAATGAGTGGCTGATCTTCCTTATGCATTGATATCCCCCATTTCCTTTAAAAACGTATCGATTTCTTCTTTTGTTCTTAACTCCGTTACAGCAACAAGCATATGGTTTCCGAGGCTGGAATCATCACGCCCTAGGTCATACCCGCCGATGATGCCCTTTTCAAGCAGCTTTTGGTTCACTTCTTTTACCGGTTTATTCAGCTTGACGACGAACTCATTGAAGGTAGGTCCTTCGAATGCGATTTCAAATCCGTTCTCTTTGAAAGCCTTTTTCGCATAATGAGCTTTCTGGATATTGGCAACAGCCATTTCACGAACGCCTTTTTTGCCGAGGGCTGTCATCGCCACTGAGGCAGCAAGTGCATTCAAAGCCTGGTTCGAACAAATATTGGATGTCGCTTTATCACGGCGGATGTGCTGTTCCCTTGCCTGAAGCGTCAATACGAATCCGCGGCGTCCCTGATCATCCTTCGTCTGGCCGACAAGTCTGCCCGGAACCTTTCTCATGAGCTTTCCAGAAACAGCGAAGTATCCGCAGTGAGGACCGCCGAATGCTGTCGGGATCCCGAATGGCTGGGCGTCTCCGGTAACGATATCAGCTCCGAACTTACCTGGAGGCGTCAATGCACCCAATGAAAGAGGGTTGCTGGATACGACGAACAATGATTTATTTTCATGTACGATTTCTTCGATTTCCTTCATCTGCTCAATGCCGCCGAAGAAGTTTGGATACTGGACAATAACAGCAGCGATTTCTTCACTAGCCATATCCTTAAGTGCTTCAAGGTCAGTGACTCCATCCTTGTGAGGCACTTCCACGACATCGATGTACTGGCCCTTTGCATAGGCCCTGACTACATCCTTGTATTCTGGGTGCACAGCACTTGAAATCAACACTTTCTTTCTTCTCGTATGGCCTGCGCTAAGCATCGCAGCTTCAGCCAACGCTGTGCCGCCGTCATACATTGATGAATTGGCTACTTCCATGCCAGTCAGTTCAC
This sequence comes from Bacillus sp. ISL-39, assembly GCF_018613295.1. Lineage (NCBI taxonomy): Bacteria > Bacillati > Bacillota > Bacilli > Caryophanales > Bacillaceae > Bacillus > Bacillus sp. ISL-39. The sequence goes on along the minus strand of NZ_JAGGQM010000001.1, from coordinate 311,149 downwards.
AGATCATCGTTTGGAATTCAAAGATTGCCTGAAGTTCACCCTGTGAAATCTCAGGTTGATATGGTGTATAAGCAGTGTAAAACTCTGAACGCGAAAGGACATGGTCAACGATTACGGGAATGTAATGATCGTAGACACCTGCGCCGATAAATGAAGAATACATTTTCAAATCAGCATTTTTCGAAGCCATCTGTGCCAGTTCTTTCATCAGTGCTGTTTCAGACTTGGCTGGTTTAATGTTGTACTCTCCGGCAAAACGGACTTTTTCAGGAATATCGCTGAACAATTCATCGATCGATGAAACGCCGATGCTTTCCAACATTGCGTTTTTATCACTTTCAGTCAGCGGTAAATAGCGATGCTTCATAACTTTTTCCCCTCTCCGGCTTTTACTTTTTATCTCTTTTATAAAAAGGTGTAGCTGAAACGGCAGCTTTTAAGCGCTTGCCGCGGATTTCAACTTCCACTTCATTACCTAACTCAGTTTCTTTTGCATCAATCAGCGCAAGCCCGATATTTTTCTTGAGCGTCGGGGATTGCGTGCCTGTAGTGACTTCACCAATCTGAGTGTCCCCTTTATAAACTGGGTACCCATGGCGGGGGATTCCGCGGTCAATCATCTCGATGCCGACAAGCTTTCTAGGCAGGCCATCTTCTTTTTGCTGCTTGAGTGCTTCTTTTCCAATGAAGTCTGCTTCTTTATTCAGCTTTACAGCGAAGCCAATCCCAGCTTCAAGCGGGCTGATTTCTGATGAAAGTTCCTGGCCGTACAATGCCAGATTCGCTTCAAAACGCAATGTATCCCTGGCACCAAGGCCGCACGGGATGACTCCCTCTTCTTTGCCTGCTTCAAGGATTTCCTTCCAAAGGCTTACAGCATCCCCGGAATCGCAATAGATTTCGAATCCATCTTCACCTGTATATCCTGTCCGCGATACAAGCGCTTTCTTTCCGTTCAGGTTGACTTCTTCGCTGAACTTGAAGAAACCGATTGTGCTCAGGTCATGATCCTTTGCAAGCTTCTGAAGGACTTCCTCAGCAAGCGGGCCCTGTAACGCCAGCTGCGCCATGCCTTCTGACAGGTTCTCGATTTTCACATTGCCTTCAAGATGGTCCTCCATCCAATCAAAATCTTTTTCGATATTGGAGGCATTCACAACAAGCAGGTAATGCTCATCCTCAAGTTTATAAACCAACAAATCATCAACAGTGCCCCCGGTCTCATAACACATAGCCGTATATTGGGCTCCGCCGTTTTTGAGTTTTGAAACATCATTCGTCATCATCTTTTGTAGATAGTCCAGACTATCGGGGCCTTTAACCTCTATTTCTCCCATGTGAGAAACATCGAATAGACCAGCTTTTGTCCTAACTGCTTCATGCTCTTCCTTAATGCTTGAAAACTGGACAGGCAGCTCCCAGCCCCCAAAATCAACCGTTTTTCCACCGTATTCCTTGTATACTTCAAATAGCGGTGTCCGTTTTAATTCAGTCATTATGTATCCCCCTTCGTCCTATAGCTAAAAAATCAGTTTGCGTCGTGTCTGATGAGGCAATTGCGATTGAACCCACAAAAAAGGACAGAGCACCCCCTCTGAATCTGAGAAGGTCTCTGTCCTTTCACCTGAAAGTTTACCTGTAAAGGCTTTCCCCTTTGGTGGCTCCCACTAAAAAAGCGCTCTCCAGAGATGCGTCAAACAAGAGTTCTTTTGCCTGAGAGATTCACAAAGTCTGCTTGCTCCTTCGGCGCTACTAAAGTAGTCTCTCCCCTTGTTGTCATCCGCATTTATATTATTTTCACAATTGGGCATGCTAGACGTTATTACACATGTCTGCAAAACTGACTATTTAAGACTATAAAATGACAAATTTCAAAACATTCAAAAGCTAACTTCATCCTACCATTAGAAAGCTAATTTCGGCAATATATTTATACTTTAAAAGAGGTGGATAAAATGACCGTGCAAATCAACTTTGATTCTTCCTGGCAGGACGAAATGGCTGAGAGAATTGATAATGACGGACCGTGGGGAAATTGGGAGCTGTACAAGCTTGCCGTGGAGATAGAAAAACATACCATCATACCGGAATTTGAGGGTCTTCAGGCACCGGCGCATCTTCCTGAACTTACCCCTCTGCCGCATCAGCTGGAGGTAGCGAAGCAGGTCGTTGAAAACATGAATGGAAAAGCCATACTTGCCGATGAGGTGGGCTTAGGAAAAACGATCGAGGCAGGTTTGATTTTAAAAGAATATATGATCAGGGGCCTGGTCAAAAAAGTATTGATCCTTGTGCCTGCTTCCCTTGTTTCACAGTGGGCCATGGAGCTGAATACAAAATTCCATATCCCCGCCATTGCCCAGAAGAAAAGCTATGTATGGGAGCAATGCGATGTTGTCGTATCTTCAATCGACACAGCGAAACGGGCGCCTCACAGGGATATCATCAACAACTTAAATTATGACCTTATCATAATTGATGAAGCTCACAAGCTAAAAAATAACAAAACAAAAAACTATGAATTTGTCCAAAATCTCAAGAAGAGATTTTGTCTTTTGCTGACAGCCACTCCGATACAAAATCGGATTGAAGAAATTTTCAACCTTGTATCACTTTTGAAACCAGGTCATCTGGGCTCTGAAACGGCTTTTTTTGATAAATATAAAAAGGACGCCAGGTCAGTAAATGATGACGAACACCTTAAAGAGCTGGTCAATAAAGTAATGATTCGCAACAGGCGCTCTGATACTGGCATCGAATGGACGAAGCGCCAAGTAGAAACCATCCCTATTCAGTTCTCCGATCAAGAACGGGTACTGTACGATTCAATTCAATCATTAAGAGGTTCCGAAAGTGGTCTCAGCTCCAGTCAATTCTCTTTAATGACGCTTCAGCGGGAAGCTTGCAGCAGCAGGGAAGCAGTTTTCTACACTCTCAGAAACATGCTTCAAAGACAGGAGAATCCCTCAGTCGGTTTACAGAATACAATTGCACAGCTAATTAAACGTGTTGAGGCAGTAACAAAGAATTCCAAGGCTGAAAAAGCGCTTGAATTAATCAAGCAGATTGATGACAAGGTCATCATCTTTACCGAATACAGGGCCACCCAGCTATATCTTCAATGGTTCCTTAAGCAGCATGGCATCACTTCTGTGCCGTTCCGGGGAGGATTCAAACGCGGCAAAAAGGATTGGATGAGGGAACTGTTCCAAAAGAATGTCCAGGTCCTGATCGCAACAGAGGCAGGAGGCGAAGGGATTAACCTGCAATTCTGCAGCCACATCATCAACTTTGACCTGCCCTGGAATCCGATGAGGCTTGAACAGAGAATCGGAAGGATTCACCGCCTCGGCCAGGAGAAGGATGTAAAAATATACAATTTCGCGACAAAAGATACAGTCGAGGAACATGTACTGAAGCTGCTTTACGAAAAGATCAATCTGTTCGAGAAAGTCATCGGTGAACTGGATGATATCCTGACAAAATTGGAGTTTGGCAATATCGAGGACCATTTGACCGATATTTTTGGAAAGTCGGCATCTGAAGGCGAAATTCGGATCAAAATGGAAAACCTGACGTCGATGATCCAGTTCGCAGAGGAAATGAAGGAGGGAAATCAGCGTGCAGCAACAGGAAATCCATAACTTTCTCGAAAAATATTTCACTGCAAATAACTGTGAATTGCTTGAAAATGACAAGGGGTATATGACAATCCAGCTGACGATCGATCTTGACAAGGAGCTGATGAACCGCCCGTTCTACTGGCATTATCTTGAGAAGACAGGCGGCGTTCCCAATCCGATGAAGCTGACCTTGATCACCAATAAACAGCAGGCGCCAGACGATATGAAAGGTGAGGTCATTCACTTTGGCTCACCGCGGCTTCATCAAATCTTTGCATCGACTAAAAACCTCGCCGGTTATATCCGGTTATATCAAAATAATCAATTTCCTGCCCAGACACCGCTTATACCCTGGATAGGGCTGAATATGAAAATATCGTATCAATGTGACAGAAAACGCGATGTTTTCCATTCAATCGGGCTGCAGCTGATCAATGGAAGGATGGAAGAAGACTTTCATGATAAATTATTGAAGCTTCCATTGAGTACAAAAATACCAGACTACGCCTATACACTTTCTCCATTAATCAAGCCAAAAAGCGGCGTTAACAGAATCCAGTCTTTTTTGAATGCAAGGGTTGAACAAGAGGACCATACCTGGGCAGAAGAGGCAAGAAAACGCTGGCAGAAGGATTTGCAATTGCTGCATCATTTCTATGAGAACGAAGAAGAGGAATCTGATAGCTATAAAACCGAAAAAGCTGCATTACAGGAACAATATGAACCAAAAATAAAAATCGAAATCGTCAACGGCGGATTGTTTTATTTAACAGAAAGTGCTTTATGATTTTGTACAAAAAACAAACCCGGCTCCTGTTAAAGCCGGGTTTTCCTGTTATTTCTTTTTCTTTTTGATACTCGACATCAGCATAAATGGCAGAATGCCAAACCACCTGAACATAAAAGTGGCTTCTGCGTCTTTTTTTGCCTGCTTCATCCTCTGGCGCTCTTCTTTGGGCTGATCAATATATTTTACTACGGTCTGGGTTAGGTATTTTACGTAATCATTTGTTTTCATGGTTACACCATCCTTCGCTCCTTATCAAGTATAACCATGAGTTATTTTTTCATACGCTGGATGATTTCATCGACAATCATTGAAACAGCTTTCCCAGAGGTATCCACTTCGATCGTAGCCGTATCTCGGTATAATGGCAGCCTGCTATGGTATAATGTTTCCGCAGCTTCTCTATTGGCTTTCCTTAATAATGGCCTGGTATCGTCATTTCTGAGCCTATCCATGATGATACGGATTTCAGCATGAAGGAAGACAACATTCGCTTTTTCCTTTAAGAACAACCTGTTCTTTTCTGCTCCAATAATTCCACCTCCAGTAGCGACAACGGCATCTGCTTCCGGCATTGAATACAACACCTCGGTCTCCAGGCGGCGGAATTCCTCTTCACCATCAATGGCAAAGATTTCATTGATCGTCTTTCCGGCCTTATGGACAATTTCCTGATCTGAATCGTACACTGATACTTCCAGTTTATTAGCCAATTCCTGTGAAATGGTTGTCTTTCCCGAACCCATAAACCCAATAAGATAGATAGCGTTCATTTCGTTAATTCACCTGTCACTTCTTTTCCCTCCATCTTACCATTGAGCCGGTATCCTTGTCATATTGGGCTATACCAAGAGTCTTTTCCCCGCTGGTGAGATTAAGGGTGAAGATGACTTCTTCCACTTTTCCTGACACCTCACGTATTTGAAAGGAAACATCTCCTGACCGATATTTCAGTATACCTGAAGCCGGCAAGGATCCCTCGCTCCTCATGGATTCCGTCTGTTTGACCGAACATAGCATATAATACTCCTGCAGCCGTATTGTCTCTGTTTCTTTTGCGAATTTTTTTCCGGCAACATAATTCTCAGTCAATATAAGCAAAGAAAATGACATCAATAGTAAAAAAATCATCGTCAGTGGATAGACAAAACCTTGTTGATTTATGGTTCCACACCCCCAGTTTGGTAAAATTGATGGATCCTGACCTGATAATCCCTTCCTTTTAAATCCCTTGCCTTAATCTCAACTCCATCAGCTATTTTTCCAAAACTGAAGCTTGAAAGGTTTTGTACCAGGATTTCATGTCCCTTGAAATCCACCCTTCTCCGCATGCTGGAATTATACTTCTCATAAAGTATAATTTGCTCATCAACCTTCATAAACAGTCTGTCTGGCTGAACAGTCATTTGCTGTGCTGAACGAATTTCTCTTTTTACCTGGCTGCTGAAGACCTCCCACTCCATTTTCCTCTCTAACGTCTCAGCAACACGCTGGTCAAGGATGATTTTCATACCTAAAGGCAGCATGGAGGCAATCATCAAAAATAGCATTACTGATAAAAGCATCTCAGCCATAGTGAAGCCTCTTTCACTCTGAAGAAGCACATTTTTTTTGATCATCATAATGGACACAAACCTCCCACAAAGAATCTCCCTCATTCTTTGTGACATTAATATAATACAGCTCGCCATTCTGCGTAATATTTTCTCTGCCAGAACTGGTTCCAGTAATTTTCAAGTACATCAGTTCGTCATATAATAAATGGCTGGCTTCCGCATTTCTTTCGGACTCCATTGTCTGGTTGCTGACATGTATGGCAATTGGAAGCAATATCGCAGCACCCATGAAAAACGCGGCCAATGATAGCAGCATCTCACTGAGAAAAAATCCATCATTCCTCCATAACATAAAATCTGCCCTTTCCTATCTGGATCATCATCTTATATTTCCTTGATCCTGCAGTGATATAAATAGAACCAAAGCTATCGATATTCCCATCCGGCTTATATTGGAACATTAAATTCAACGTCCCTCTTTCCACTTTGATGTCAGAAGAGTAATGTCTTTCGGCCAGAAACGGAGCATAATAATCCATTCTGTGGATATGGTAGGAATTATTTTCGGGCACGAAATGGAAAGTAATCGTCTCTTGATGGGACATCGCGTATTGCTGGCTGTACAGAAGGTCGGATTTCAATTGTGAAAAGAAAAGCTCTTTTTCGAGCATGTCTTTTTGGGGTGTAAACAGGAAAGCAGATGTGAGGGAGAGCATCAAGAATGCCGAAAGCACAATCAGCATTTCGACCATCGTAAAACCTCCAGAGTGGTTCATTGGCCGGTCGCAGCGAACTCTTCTTCCGTAAGCACCGCACCTTCAGTAGTAATCACAAGCCCAGTACCGTCTGGACATTTGGCCCCTGTGTTTTTCAGATATTTGCCCGTTTGAAGCTGTTCAAAGTTAGGAATCACCTTGTTGTCAATTTTGTATGCCTGTACCTGTGCCTCGACCATTTTTATATAACCTTCGCAGCCCTTCGTATTAATTTTCGAACTATGTGAAGATATATTAGGGACTGTAATAATCAGAAGAACAGAGATCACCAGCAAAACAATCATCATTTCTATCAAAGTAAAGCCCTTTTGATTTTTCATCATGCATTCTCCTTTAATTTTCCGCATTTAAAAATGCTAAATTCCTTTCATCATTTGAAACATAGGCAATAATATGGCTAGGTACAATGAAACGACAAGGAGGCCAATAAAGCTGTACAAAATCGGCTGCACTGCTTTCATTGCACTTTCTGTTTTTTCTTCGAGTTCTTTCAGGCAATGCCTGCTGTAAAAATAAAGTTCCTGATCCAGCTTGCCGTTCTTCTGCCCATGCCTGATGATCTTCGGCAGCTCTGCTTCAAAAAACAAATACTCTCCAGCTGCCTTGTCAAAATCCTGGCCAGCAGCCAACTTTGAAATCATATCCTTCCCCAATTCCCTTGAAAAAGGTTCATGCATGTTTTGCTCAAACACCTTCAATGCAGCTAGAACTGAAAGGCCGCCAGAAAACAAATAACTTAACTGTACTGAGAAATAGTGTGAGTAAAGAAGCCTGACAAATTTGCCGGCAACCGGAAGCTTCACAAGCATCATTATTTGTTTTAGAGGATGGATGTTCTTAAAGCTGATGAAGTAGTATAAAACGAGAAGTGTAATGGTACCAAGAAGGCCATATAGCAAGTATGGAAGAATAGAGGCTGCCGCCCCGATGGTTTGCATGAATATATTCGGAGCCAGATTCATGTCTAAAAATAGAGAGTTGAATTTCGGAAGCAAAATCTTGTTGACGAAAAATAATAAAATGAATGTAAGCATCAAGAGTAATACTGGATATCCAGCAAGCCTTCTTAATCTCTGGTAGTCCGCGTCCCGCTTTATGACCATGTCGCTGCCCTCAGTCAGGGTGCGGGCCAGCCCGCCATGCTGCTCGGCAAAATAAACATAGCTGACTAAGTCCCTTTTAAAATTCAATTCTTCAAGAATCAGATATAGGGGAAATCCTTCACGCAGCTTTCCTAGGCTTCTTTTAATCTCCGCTTTTCTGTTCTTCTCCAAATAAAAAGTCATCGATTCAATTGCTTCTGAGAGAGAATAACCGCGCGACAGCAATTCTCCCGTCCTTTTGAGAAACCTGGCCTGTTCGGCGACTGGCCACTTACTGTCCATCATTGAGAACCCACCTCTGGTACTCTGACTCCTTGATGTACCCCAGTGCGATTCCTTTCCGGATTGCATCTTTGAGAGTCTTGTATCGATAGTTTTGCTGTTCCCCCTTTGCTTCCTTCAGTACGGCAGATAAATCCTTCCCCGTAAGGATTTCGAAGATATTTCCTCTTTTGCCGCTGCCTGATGAATAGCAAAATGGCGAGCACGTCCCTTCACAATATGGACACGTAAGTTCAACGAGCCTTTGAGCCGTTACTGCAATCAATGTCTGTTCAATCTCAAGCCAATTGATCCCGAATTCAATCAGCCTGTAAATCGCTCCTCTTGCATCCCTTGTATGCATCGTCGTCAGGACGAGATGTCCTGTCAGCGATGCTCTTATCGCCGTTTCAGCAGTTTCTTTATCCCGAATTTCCCCAACCATGATAATATCCGGATCATGCCGTAAAATGGCTTTCAAGCCAGCGGAGTATGAAATTCCAGCGCGTTCATTGACCTGAACCTGCAGTACTGTGTCGCTCGGTTTTTCAATCGGATCTTCAAGGGTAATGACACTGCGATTGACTAAATCCGAGGTTTCAGAAAGCATGGAATAAAGGGTAGTCGTCTTGCCGCTGCCTTATGAACAGTGAGTGAATTGTATAAGTGGTTAAATAATAAATTGGCTTAGAACCAACTTAATATTATATTATGAATAGTGAGAATGATGTTTAAATGAATAGGAGTAATTTTAATAGATAATAAATGAATTTTAAGAGGACATAGCCTCGGTGCGAGGACAGCACTCCGCAGAACGTAGTTCGAGGACCTTTAAGATTTTTGGGGGTTTATATAATGATAATAAAGGACAGACAAACAAAAATAGGAACTTTATATGAAAGGTTTGATAGTGAAGGAAAATTAATTAAGCAAGTAGGTACACTAGGGTTTATAAAAGAATCAACAATAAAAAAACATAAATATTTTATGTTGTTTGATTTAAGAGGAAAGCTTATATATGAGGCCAATTACTATTTAAATTCTATACTAGAAAATGCTAGCTATAAAAACAGAGAACGCGCTTTTAATGCATTGAAATTATTTTACTCCTTTCTGGAGTTATTTCATATCAATAACCACAGTGAAGGATTAAATAAGGAAAATGCAGACCGATTAATTAGCTTTTTAGAAGGAGGATTTAAAGATGGAATATCTTTAAAATTAGACTTGAAGACTACAAGGAACAAAGATACTATTGCATCCTATCTAGGTATATATATTGATTTTTATGAAGCAATGTTCATAGTAAAAGACATTGAAATCTTAAAACGCATATTAAGTAAAAAAAGAAACTTTCAAAAGAGAAAACTTAAAAATAATCTGTCGCCCACTCTTGTCCGTCAGAACACTCCAAAATATATTAAGGAAAATGAATATAAAATAATAATGGAGATAGTTGAAATAAGTTATAGTTTGAGAGACAGAATAATCATTGATTTAATGTATCATTACGGATTACGTTTAGGAGAAGTATTAGGACTTACACTTGAGGACATAGAACCCATCAATAATGAAAAATCAAAACTCATAATACGAAACAGGCTATCCGATGCTCCATGGCAAAAAGCAAAAGGTGTGATAACTCCAACTTCAAAAGAGGATTACTATTCCCAAAATATGACGGCATACGGATATGGATTTCAAACTGTAATAATTGATAATGAACTGGCAGAGCTGATGGAAGAATACATTGATGAAACAAGAAACCCTAGAATATTAATTCATTCACCAATGAAAAAGGAAAATCTTAAATCTAAATCAACGGCCGACAAAATTAGTGCTATACCATTAGTAAATAATGAAAATCAATATATTTTTCTAAGTCACCAAAATTATTTCCCTCTCACGCAAGGGGGATGGAATTATGTGCTAAGAGGAATTTTTGATAAAGCCGGGATTCAAATAGACAAAGTGTCAAAAACCACAAACCTTAGTCATCGTTTTAGACATGCATTCGCTATGAAAAAAGTAAAGGACGGCATATTAATAATTCAGCTAGCAGAGTTAATGCGTCATCGAAACATTAATAGTTGTAAGGCCTACTATAATCCAGATGAAGAAGACCAAATTGAATTACAAGAATTATACACTAAAAACTCCAAGGAGAAATACAATTTTGAGTAACCTTTTAGCTTTAGAGGATTTAATGGATTTCTATGCAAAGCATGAAATTAAAATCCAAAACAAAGACTTGAATAATTTGTTACAAGATTGGCTTAAATCAGGTTCTTGGGTAGAGATTATATCTTCAAACAAGAGATTTATACAAAGGGGTGGTGAACAAAAGAGAATACTTTCTGTATTCTTTACTCTTTTGACAAATCACGTTTCTGTAGAAAAAGATTTAACATGGGAGAATTACTGTAAAATATTGTATGGGTCTAAGTTGTATGAGAAAGCTAATATAAATCCTTGGAGAAAATTGTTTAGTAATTTTTTTTCCTTCGCTGCCTTCAACGTCAAAAGCCCAGATGTGAAGTTATACCTAAAAAAATATAACCATATTTTTTTAGGAGTGGAATTCAAGTTAAAACACCTTCAAGATGTTACAGAATCCCACTTAACCCAAAATATCCGCACTAATTTCCCATTAATTTCTAAGCCGCATCAAATTGTTACATATGAATGTAATGGTATTGGTAAAACAACCTATTTTACCAATATTTTTATCAATACTGATAATGTTTTTTTATTTACCCTATTGAACACATTTATTAATAAATTAAACACTGAATTCAAAAACTCAGCATTTACCTCTACTTATTACAGAATATTATTTGTGTTTTTTGAAGAAAGTTTGTCTGCATTTGACATAAATAATTTAAATGATTTTAACGAATGTACTTTCAAGAATCAGTTAAGGTTTTTCGACCAATTGTATAAGAAATTTTCGCTAGTACCCTCAAATAAATGTGATTTCCCATATAATTTGCTAATTAGATTCTACAGATTTCTTGATCAATTTCATTATAATGAAAATGGGAATAAGCTATTTAATACAGTTTCTTTTAATACTGATATTTTTTTATCTATTCACCATAAGAACGCTATTTATGAGGATTATGAAATAATTCGTTTAAACGAATTAGAGGAAGTCCCCTTTTCAAACAAATGGCTCCTTTTAGGTAAGGATAAGGTTAAGTATATAGGGAACAAAGAAAATTCCTTATTGAATTTTGAAGTAGTAAAGGATATAGACTTGAGGAAAGATCTTAAAGAGTTTGTTTGGCGTACCAAAAGTAGTCATAGAATAAATAGATTTATACATTTAATTCACTTCCTAAATGAAGCAAATGAATTTTTTAATAATAGAAGGAAATTATCGTATGTAAACAAAGACACGACCGAAAAATTGTTTTCTAATGAATTTCTCTTTTATTTTTATACTAAACTGACCCTGCGAAGTGATTTAAAGGCAACAACTATTAATGGGATTATAACCATATTACGTTCTTTCTTAAATTATTTTCAGGAAAAATACAATATACCGACATTGGTAATTAATCAATGGCATGAAGTAGATGTAGAAAAATTCCAAGAAGGAAAACCGATATCTCAAAAAGATTTTGAAGTAATAAGGGATACCTTAAGGAATAAATGGTATTCAGATGAAGATCAACTATTGTTTATTGTGTTTCAATTATCCATGACAACTAAGTTAAGAATTGGTGAGATTCTAAGTTTACAGAGGAATTGTGTAACAAAGGCGGATGAAAAATTCGGAAAGATAACATACTACAGCAAAACTTCGAATGGCACTCTAATTACCGATGTTTTTACGATTGATAAAATCCGACTAATTGAAAGGGCAATAACTCTGTCGCATACAATTTACGAGAAGGCATACGGAGATTTAAAGACGTTTATTTTCATAGGGCTGAGTAGGAATATCAAAGGACAAGTGGTTAGTCTCCATCGTCGCTATAATAAAGAGTTCACAAAAATTATTACCGAACTATACAACTCAACAATGATTGAAGAAAAATATGCACCTTATTCTGCTAGAGATACTCATATTAACAATGCCTATGAGTTGGTCGAAAGTGGACAAATTTCAACATTACAAGTTTCTACACTTACAGGTAATACAGCAAAGATAGCACAAAAACACTATCTTAGTAAAAAAAGAAGAGCAAGGGATTATTTAGAAGCTCTTCATGACGTTTATATAGGTGAAAAGGAATCAGTTGGTAGAGTTATTACAGATGACGCTTCACTTAAAGAGCTCCCCCCCGTTCAAAATGATGCGGGAAGTTGTTCTAGTAAAGAGTGCGTAAAAAGTTATGGTAAGGAAGAATATGAAGAAAGTTTTTATAAATGTCTTACTTGTAGATACTTCATCACCTCCACAGAACGTAATTCTTTATTTGAGACAAGAATAAAAAGGTTTAAAGACTCCCTAGAGAATGCTTCATCAAATACTGAACGGAATTATTACAAAGCATTGATTGAACTATATGCAACATATTTAGCTGAAATGTATGCTTTGATGGAGGATCAAAATGGATAATTTAATTTTAAGAGAAGACATTGATTGGTGTGTAGAAAACGTTGCAAGAATATGTAGTAGAGAGAAAAACCAAATCAATGATGGATTTATAGAAACAGATGAATATATTACTGGAGAAATAAGATTTTCGGATAATTATTGGGATTTTTCAAGCAAGAAAAAAGTTCATCAAACTTGGGATTTTAAATATGACTTTGCTCAAATAAACTCACAGTCATTTCGTGTAACACTTAAATTAGTAATAATTCGCGAACTATTACTAACAAACAATAGGTTTCCTACGACAAAAAAATATCACTACCAAATTAGTCGTTTTATTAAATATTTAGAATCAGAAAAATACATTTTCCATGTAAAACATATTACACCGATTTTAGTTAAAGATTATCTTAAAAGATTTGAAAACAAAACTAAAGATTATAAATTCAAAATTATTACTGCTATAAAAAGGTTTATTGAAGAGCTCGAAATTGGTGGCTATGAAATGGATTATCATCTCTTTCAACCAATTTTCAAGAGCATTTCAAGAGCAGAGATAAGTGCAGAAAGCAGCGAAGGCAAAACCGCAAATATACCAGAAGCTTTATTTAAGCAAATTATAAAATGTGCAATAGAGGATATGGAAGATGAAACCCTTGTATTATTTAATCGAATAGTTGCATGTTTAATCGTTATATTGGCACATACTGGCATGCGTAGAAGTGAACTCCGTTTGTTAGAAGCAAATAAATTAGAAGAAATATCTATATTCAACGGAAAAGAAAAGGCTTATATTCTAAACTTTTTCACATATAAGACTACTGGAACAAAAGAAGGACGGTGGACAAAAGCAAAAGCATATCCTGACACGGTAAAGGCATATAGATTACTTGAAAAACTAACAGAAGAACAAAGAAGAAAATTCAAAACTAATAATATGCTACTAACTCAAACTGGAAACGTGTATGGTAATACAACCCTATATAACAGACTAATGAATTTTTTTCATAGAAACCAAGCAAAATTGAAAATAGACTCTCTTACAGATTATGAACGGCTGGCACTCAATGAAATGGAAATGTCTCTTTCCAGATTCAGGGAGTATGGTGAATACAAAAGTAAAAATTGGATAGGGCAAAAATTTTATACCGTAAGCCCTCACCAATTCCGTGTAGCAGTAGCAAACATTTTAAAGGACCGCGTTACAATAGAATGGATTAAAGAGCATATGAACCACATATATGAGGACATGACTAAACATTATTTTCGTGATGATGAAATAATAAAACAAACTATTTTGTATCGTGCTTCAAATGATGGAAAGAAATTAGAGCCAAATAAAATAACAGAAAATGAATTATCTGACATAGAATTGAAAGAAGCATATGATACAATCAATAAGTTTCTTAAAAAGAAGAAGTTCAATATATATAAGGATTTAGAAGAAATACTCTTTATATGGAAGAATAATCCATTACAAGAGTCACTAGTTGGGTTATGTAGAAAAGCCGTAAGTCAGTTGTGTGAGCGGCAAGATAGACTTGCCACTTTTGAAAAATGGTACTATCTCTCTCCACAATTTCCAGATTTAAAGTCCTTCGACTTTACCTTGAAGCGGTTTATGGAAAAAGCAAAAATTGTTGAACATAATAAGTCTCTTTTTGAATCTAATGAAATATATGAACGAGCATATCAGGTAGAATTTACAGCATTAAAAAAATTCGTTGAAAATCGTTTAAAACCTGAATATACCTTGTTAAAATCCATTTTAAATGAGTATGGTCTAACTTATGTTATGACAAATTATCCAAATTTAAAAGGTATTGTTAATCGACTAAATACGATTGATAAGGAGGTTGAAGAATGGATCAGCAAAGTAAACTTAAAGGATTCGTTGAAGAACGAGCTAGACACTATGGTATCGGCGAATTTAGCAATCAACGAACAATCATTCAAGAACAGCTAATGCAAATTGAAGATTACTTTCAAAAAATACTATTTGAACAAAAACAAACTCTAAAAAAAATAAAAGTGTTAACTAAAATTAACGTTAGTAGCGTTTCGTCCGCCACTGGTATTCAGAGAAGCACAATTTACAACAACTCAAATACTTTACAAGCCTACATTGATAAACGTACCGCAGAAATAATAAAAGAAGATATTTTAGGGGTTAACAGAACTCAAAAAATTAAAATTAAAAATAGTGATTTCGATAATCTATTTGACGGACTACAGCAACAATTGGTGGATAATTTTGAATTAACTATACAAATCCAAGAACTTGAAAAAGAGTTGAAATCTTTATTCCAACAAAAAGAAGATGATTATAAAAATATATTCAGGTTAGAACAAGAAAACAACAAGCTACGAAGACTATTAAACAATCCAAACAAAGATACAGTTGTGCCACTTAGAAAAGATCAATGACGTATATACCTTAATGAGGTTCTCTGAGCCCTTTTTTTCTTATGACGATTCACCTTTTTCCCCTGCAATACAAGGATTATAAAGACTGTTAAATATAAAGAGAATACAATATAATTCGAATCAAAAATCCTAATAAAATTAGACCTTGTAAATAAAAAATTCAATACTATAATACCCCAAAAATGCTCAGTGAATAAAAACCTGAGCATTTTTTCAATATATCAACTTTTAGATAGTTATAGAAGTGTTTCGGTACCTTTCATCATGTTTTAAATATATGTATCATTTTTTAATTGAAATTGATTTCGGCCATAAAAATGTACCACTGCTGCCATGTTTTTTAATTAATAACCAACTTTTTAAAGTACATATATTACAATGAAAGTTTTCAAAATTGAAGAATCCTACCAAACGGTTCAAGATTTACGTATCCAACAATCCAAGTCATCACCCAGAATCCATCGTAATGCGGAGAGCTTACCGTTAATCATCCCAACTAACTTATATCCTCTCTCTGTAACTGTAGGTTTAACTCCATAATTTTAAGCTCAATTGTTTATTGCTTGCCTGCAAGGTCCAAGCTACACTTTGTTATTACATTATTAACCAAAAATTATGATAGACTAAAAGGGGGAACTTTAATTGTATTTTATAAATATCATAGAAAGGATTAATTTTCTTGAAACCTTTGAATTTATTATCATTAATTAACGCCAAAAAAACATTAGATTTACAAGTTTTCGAATTATACAAGAGTAATTTTGAAATTAAAATAAAAGATAGTGAATTAGAAGATTTAAATTCATTAGTATCTAATCTTATAAAAATCTTAAAAGAAATATATATGTTTGAGGGTTTTTATGTAGGTTTTACTATTAATCAAATAGGTAAGGAGTTCGATTTATTACGATTCGGTGAAAATAGTATTATTAATATTGAACTTAAAAGAGAAAATACTGGTGAAAAAATAAAGAAACAGCTTATAAAAAACAAATACTATTTAGGATTTCTTGGTAAAAGGTTATTAAACTTTACTTATGTTTCTGGAGAAGAGCAGCTATATTACTTAAATGAGCAAGAAGAATTAGTAGAAGCTGATTTAGCTTTTTTAATTTCTGAATTAAACGAACAGAAATTAAGCCCAATTGAAGATATCGATAAGTTATTTAATCCTTCAAATTATTTGGTTTCTCCTTTTAATTCAACAGAAGCTTTTTTAGAAGATAAATATTTTTTAACAGAACACCAAGAAATAGTTAAAAACAACATATTAAAATTAAATACTGAAACTGGTCCTTGCTTTATCTCTCTTGAAGGCCAAGCCGGAACTGGTAAGACTCTTTTAACCTACGATATTGCTAAAGAATACCGAAATAACTCAAAACGTGTTCTTATTTTTCACTGCGGAACATTAAATGATGGGCATATTAAATTACGTGATGACCACTCGTGGGAAATCTCAGGAATTAAATACCACGAATCATATAATTTAAATAAATACGATCTAATCATACTGGACGAAACACAAAGAATTATAAAGTTACAATTGGAAGTATTTTTACAAAAGGTAATGAAAACGAATGCGAAGTGTATTTTCAGTTATGATTCTCAACAATGTCTTGCGAGTTGGGAAATAAAGGCAAACATTCCACAATTCATTACTAATGAAGTTTCTCCTAATCATTTCAAATTAACCGAGAAAATTAGAACAAATAAAGAGATAGCATCATTTATAAAAAACTTATTTGATTTGTCCAAAAGAAATCCCACCCAAAAATACACTAATATATCTCTGCACTATTTCTCAACCCCACTTGGGGGGAAAAAATATTTAGATATACTTAAAGATGAAGGTTGGAAAATTATAAATTACACACCTTCTAGATATACAGATTATCCTTATGACAGATTTCAAACCTACACTGAAGATAGTGCACATAAAGTAATTGGGCAAGAATTTGATAATGTTGCCGCTGTCATAGATGAACACTTTTATTACTCAAAAAACGGAAAACTTTCTACTAAAGGTTGGCAAACAACCCCCTATTATCATCCAACAAAAATGCTTTTCCAAATGGTAACTAGGGCCCGAAAAAAACTCAACATTATAATTATTAATAATGAAGCAGTTTTGAGGGAATGCTTGAAAATTTTAAAAGAGTAAAAGCTTGTTTCAAAGCACTTTATTAATTGCTAATTTTGTGTATGGTTACCCAGAATAAGGAGTTGATTAAATGTCGTACACCTATCTAACTCTAGAGCGAGCAAAAAAAGAAGTAAGAAAGCTACAAGCCTATATTCAGTTGGTAAATTATTATGAAGTAGATTGTACAGAAAAGTGGGTCATAAAGGAATATGCAACATGTAGTAGCATTAGTAAGATAATAATCAAAGCTAATAAAGACGGAATTGTTAATAATGGTTTTCCCTTGGATAAAGAATTTATTGTATCTGTAATAAATGGAAAGCCAAAGGACGAACTACATAGGATTATTAGATCAACCTATAGAAAAAAGATAAAAAAAACACAGAAAACACCTTAGTATAAAGGTGTTTTTCGTTTATTAAGCTACAATAAAAAAGAATCATTATGTCTTCAGATTGATTTATTATTTACTAAGAATTTAGTTTTTACTTAACCTTCTTTTTCTGGTTCATTGAGTTCAATCGATAATAGATTAGTTGTATTTTCCAGTTTTGCATAAATTCTGATGGTTTCATTCCAAATGCATAAGCAACATTTTTAAATCCAATAAATCCCGGATAATTCACCTCACACTCTAGTGCGCTTATTGATCGCCTATTTATTTGGCAATTAAAATATGCTATAAACGGCAGTATCTATCAATGTAAAAGGAGCCAAAATAGGCAAGTAAAGTAATGCATAAACACTAGCATATTTTCGGCTCTTTATTTTTATTCCTTATTGTGCTAAAGCACCCTTTACTTTATGCGTACAACTTCACAATCAGCTGACAAATGTAATATCTGTACTCGGATTAACATCTGCAAACCAACGTAATACTCCGTTATGATGATTTATAATTTGTTGCGCAGTAATATCTTGTGAATCCCAAGTACTGTGTGTATCCGAAGCTAGAGTAACCTTATATTCCATACTAAAAGCTCTTCTACAAGTTGTATCAACACACGCTTCTGTTTGAATTCCTGCAATTACTAAATGTTCAATCCCTTGTTTTTTCAGTTCTTCATCCAAAGTCGTATTAAAAAATGAATCAGGAGTAGTTTTTTGAATGATTACATCTTGAGTGTTAGGACTAATTTCAGGATGAATCTCCCAACCCTTTGTGCCATATTCTAAAGGTTTACCAGCAGGTGCATTATGCTGTATATAAAAAATTGGTGTTTTATTAGAACGTGCTTGAGAAATTAGATTCTTTAAATTTTGAAGTAACCCATCCCCTTTATATACAACATTACCTTCTTGAAACATACCATTTTGAACGTCAATAATTAGTAGTGCTTTCTTCAATATTCTCCCCCTCAAATTTAAACATAAATGAATACTAATCGATTGACTTATTGTACAATCATGCATCTTATGTTGAATAAGAATATTCTACAAAAAGAGCGTTAATCCTTCTCGATCAACGCATACGCTAGCTAAAGAAGATCTATTTAAAAAGTTGCTCATTATACATGCTAATTGAGTGTAATTTCTCTTTTAGTAAGTTATCAAGTATTTGCTTAATAACAATTGGTTCCCGCAAGTCTTTATTATCAAATGTTACAAAATCACTCACTTTTATCCACTTGCTATCAGAAATTTCATCTTCTTCGAGATATAAGGCACCTCCAGTAATCACACCAATAAAGTGAAATAAAATAATCTGGCTATTCGTACTACTGATAAAATTATATACCCCAGTAGTACCAATCAGTTTGACGTCCAGCCCTGTTTCCTCTTTAACTTCCCTTTTAGCTGAATAGAGGATGTCTTCACCATATTCAATACGTCCACTTGGAAAGTTCCATTTATCAACAGCATTAGGTTTATTCTCTTTTATTATTAAGACTTTATCATTACTAAAGATTGATACACTTGCCACTAAGACAATTCCATCTTGGGACATATTTTTCCTCGATTCTTTTGAGAATAACATTTATCGCTATGGTCATCTAATTACTCTCTTTTTCACTAACCTGCTTACTTTCTCATAAAGCGTCAATCCATTCTTTGAATCAACCCTCTAATAGGTTTAAGAAGATGTTAGTTCTATAAATTCTTCTGCATCTTTGACGCACAATTCCATTCCTTTTTCCCAGAATTCCTCAGAAGTAATATCTTCTCCCAAATGTTTCATAACTAACTCTTCCACAGACATACTTCCAGAATCACGAAGTAATTTTAAATAATCTTTCTCAAAATCTTTTCCTTTCTCCTTTGCCTTTGCATAGATGCCTAATGCAAATAAATACCCAAAAGTATATGGGAAATTATAAAAAGGCGATTGAGTAATATAGTAGTGTGGTGTCCAAACCCAAGAATAAATTGAAGGTTGTTCTAGGGAACCAGCATACGCCTCATTAATTGATTCTTCCATCAACTGATTTAGTCGATTGGCTGAAACAATGCCTTCATTACGTTCCTTGTAAAATCTCTGCTCAAATAAGAATCTCGAATGAATATTCATAAAGTTCATTACACTACGTTTTAATTTTTCATCCAGAATAAATATTTTTTCTTCTCTTGAATTTGCCTTTTTCATAGCAGCATCAAAAATAATCATTTCAGAGAAGGTTGAAGCAGTTTCAGCAATGCTTAACGGATAACGTTTATTCAACCCATTAACAGACTTCATGGCATGATTATGGAAAGCATGCCCCAGTTCATGAACAAGAGTTAACATATTTAACAGAGTCCCGTTAAATGTCATAAAAACCCTCGATTCACCTGTGAGTGGAAAACCAGCGCAAAACGAAATTGCGGACTTATTGGGACGATCTTCCGTCTCTATCCATCCTTCATAGAAAGCCTTCCTAACGAAGCCCTCTAACTCGGAACCAAATTGACTAAAATATTCTGTAATAAGCGTTGCAGCTTCCTCAAATGTTATCACACGATTACTTTTTATGGCGGGAGCCCAAAAGTTATAAGCCTTCATACCAGTTCCGTCTATCATTTCAGCTTTTCGCTCCAAGTAACTTGAGAAAGGTTGTTTATATTTACTAATCACTGTCCACATCGTATTCAGCGTTTTTTCCTTCATTCTGTTCTTTTTCAGTGGATCTTCTAATATACTTTTAATCCCTCGTTTGTTATTTACCTGTATACGAAAGCCGGCAATGTTATTTATTATTTTACTAAATAATTCTTCTTTCTCTTTCCATATAGACTCTAGTACATAATGAGCTTCTTTACGCACTTCTTCATTATGATGCGACCGCAAGTTAATGGCTTGTCCAACTGATAGATTTTCTTCTTTTCCATTAATTTGTATATTTACGTTTATACTACTTACTAGATTATTATAGAAATGTCCCCAAGCATGGTATCCATCAACCATCAAGTCTGAAATTAAATTAATCTCTGCTTCTGACAAATTCTTATCTGCATTTTCCCGCCATTCATTAAGAATAAATCTATATTCTTGTAATTTTTCGGTTTCTAGCATGCTTTCCCAAACATCTTCCTTTGTGTATGTAAATATCTTCTTTACTTTCGATAATTCTTTTTCAAAACGGGATTCCTCTTGAGCAACTTTTCCTCGTAAAGTCGCAGCTTCTTGGTCCCTTGGATTTTCTGCAAGGAGACAAGTGATAAAAGAATTAGCTTGCGATAAGTACAAGCGAATGGTGGCGATGTTTTCTATTAAAGGGACCACTTTAATTACTTCATTTATTGAAAGTGGTGTAATTAATGATTTAATACTACTTTCTAATATATTTACAAGAGCTACTAATCGATTCATATGTTCTAAAAATTGACTTGATTTGCTTCCCCCTATAAAAACTTTATCTAAATCCCAAACTCTTGAATAGCTTATTTTTTCCATTAGTTACCTCCCCAAAATATTTATATCGCAAAAAACGAACGTGCATTCTTATCTTATCATATATTACAGGTAAAAAATTCCTACAAAAACAAAAGACATTGACTTTTCAGATCAATGTCTCTATGTTTAACTGCCTCTTTAGTCTAAGAAGAAAAATAATAACCAATGTAAAGTTTAAATAAATATAGCCATTAAAATTAAATCTTGATAACAGTCTTCCAACTTTACACCTTTTATTTTTCTTCCTTCCTCAACAAATCCCATCTTTTTATATAAATTTATAGCTCCAATGTTACCATCCATTACTTCTAGGCAAACTTTTTCAACTTTACTATTATTTTTGGCCCAATTGATTAATGTTGTTAATAATGCTCTTCCAATACCGTAATTACGATACTCAGGGAGCACTGTCATTGCAAAAGAACCTTGATGGCTAATTTTCTCTTTATCACCGCTTTTAAATTCAATAGCACCTACCAGTTCACCGTCAACTTCAGCAACAAATTGGACATAGTTCGAGTTTTGGACATAAGTCTTTAACAACTTCTTCATATCTTCAACAGTAAGCTTCTGCATGTCCTCGGCTGTACTTAGCATAAACGGAGCATCCTTTAATGCTTTCGATCCAGCAAGTAACATCCTTTCTGCATCCAATATGGTTACTTCTCGAACTGTGACTGTTTTTTTATTCTTAGTATAGTAAGAGATAGCAGACGCGATAATAGCTCACCCTTTTCATAAAGTAATGATACTTATGTATTTTCCCCATTAAGTCCTAATTTCTATAAAACAGGCAATAATTCCTTTTAGTATCCAATTAAATGAGAGGGAACTTATTATTGGTGGCTTATATTTGTTCTTTTATATTCAAGATAAACTAATCCTTATTTAACATAACGCCCCGTTAGCTAAATAAAATATTTAATTGATCTGTAGAGTACATAATTGTATTTCGAATAAGAAACTATCCAAAAATCGCAAACTCACCATTGATTTTAGGTTTACAGTTGATTTTGCAACCCTAATCATGTATTAAGAACTTAGTCACAACAACACTTTATCTCATGAAGGAACACAGCAATATTCACTTTCAATTGTTAATTGCCTTCATCATGATTTTTCATTATCCGAACAACAATGTTATCGTTTAGAAAAGCACGTGTATCAGCCAGACCTGAAAATGGTGTTATATCACCAATATCAATATCTAAGTGGTCTTCAGTATCCTTGTCTAATACGACAATACGGAATTCCTTTTGATATGCAATTAATTCATCCTTAGTAAAGAAGATCATAGGGTTGTTACCTTCTTCGAAATATTGTAAACGCTTGGAGTGGTTAATATTGTAATCGTAATAATCCACTTTACCCTGACCATATACAAGACCTTCCTCTTCAAAAACTTCTTTAATTCGGTCCAAAAAGTTCCCAGCCGACATCACTAATACCGTGTCTCCAAATTCTGAAGCCATCTCTTCTTTTAGTTGATCACTAAATTTTATTTTTGCTTCATAGTAATTGTCGGTTTCATTTATGACTTCAAGGTCTTCGCCTGAGATATATGTCATGCAAAAAACGGGTTTAGTAAGAACTGAATCATCTCTTAATTGAGTTCTTGCCGAATAAATTTCAAAAAAAACCTCATCTGTTTTAGGACTTCGAAACTGCATTCTAACGTCATTTAAAACCATAGCACCTTCATATTTATCGCCTCTACCTTTCTTAGCCATCTCTTCTTCGTATGAAATAAAGTATTTTAGATTTTTCATATGTAAATTACCTTGTTGTAGTAACATCATATATTTCCTTTGTCCAAACTTTAAAAAAAAGTATGCTTTGTCTTTCTTTATCATCCTATATTCCTCCTTACCCTTATTGCACTAACCTGCTTCGTAGTTAAACTCGAAAAGTGCCTAAATGACCGCTCTGAACCTCAACTAACTACTTGAAAAAATGTGAAATGGTCATACATCAATTGATACTCTTTGTATACAATTCATTACAGTGTCTCCGAAAGACCTAACATCAGATAGATAATCATATCCTTCAGGTGAGCCAAAACTATTAAACATACGGACTGCCACCAAATTTTCCTGTGGGATCACCAATAAAGTAACACCTGTATAACCTAATATCTGGTATGAACCTTTTGGAACTTCAGCCCCGATCTCTGATTTCTTAGCAAGTAAATCTTTTACAAACCACAAGAAACCATTTTGCGGTAGGTCTTGATGAAGCGTTGGAGGGCTATGTACAGATGTAGTCAATTTTATGATCTCTTTTGGAACAACTTGTTTTCCATCCACCTTTCCTTGTTTGAGGTGCAAATAACCCCAATAGGCTAATTCACGTGCCGAAACATACATATTCATCTTGTCGCCTTCTGTGCTTTCACTTGTTTTCCAATCCCCATCTTCCTTATAACGCAGGATTACATCCGCAAGTTTTTCGTTTTTTTGTGCATACCACTTGGATTCTGAAAAACCTAATGGCCTAAATACTAACTCGTGAATAATATCAGAAACTGTTTTAGAAGTAGTCTTTTTAACAATTTGTGTTAAGACATTTATGCCGATCTGACGATATGTCCAGTTCTGCCCAGCAGGAAACTCACGAATAACAATTTCCTCCTTTTGATGTAAACCGTGAGTATGTGTTAATAAATGTCTGATGGTTGTGGCTTTCCAAATAGTCTCATTAAGCTCTGGTAGATACTTCAATACTGGATCATCTATGCTTTCTATGTAACCGTAATACACAGCATATGCTACAGCAAAGCCAATATAGCTTTTTCTTACCGAAGCTACGTGAAATTGAGTATCTTGCTGCACTATTCTCGCGTCATTTTTGTTGGATTGCTTTCCTATATATTTTTCTAAAACAATGGTGTCATTATGAATAACAAAAACGGAAGCTCCTGAACAAATTACTTGATTGAAGGTGTTATTTACGTGATCTAATATAGAAGAAAAATTATGATTTCCTTTATGTGTGAGAAACAAACTACTTTGCCCTCCAGTCACAGTGATATAACAATATTAGTTCGACTTTTTGATTATTTATCCTCTTTTATAGCGTTATAAAATAATTGTTTCAATCTCCTAATTCTTTCTAAAGCTTTTCCGATTTTAATTTGATCTTTCATAATAAAACTCCTCTTATAACTTCTTAAAATAAAAATGATATAATTAATAGGAAATTCATTCCATCAGAATATTAAAAATTTTTTATTTAACTTACCTTGTTATTTATAGCCTATTAGGAGGTAAATATGAAATTGATGTCTAGCTCTCTCCCACAAATTTATCAACATATAATTAAGATGAGACAAAAATACGGTGATTTAAAAAAGTGTGAGATTCACCTTCACACACCAGCTTCTTATGATTACTCACTTATCGAAGGAGAAAAATATAAAACACTAGAGTTAGAAAAAATATTGGACTATTGTCAACAATACGGTTATCTAAACCAAATACAAACAAATACGATTCGTTTGGGTATAGAGAATGGAGATTATGATGGGCTCAACTATATAGAACAGCTTAGAGAGAAGAATATACCCTATAAGAACTTTAAAGAATACCTCTCATATATGCTTATAGCTCATAAGCTTTATTCTGAAAATATTGAAGTGGTTTTAATTTCCGATCATAATACTATTGCTGGTTATAAAAAACTAAAGTTTGCCTTAGATGAGTATTTCAAAACGAATATAAAAAACACAAATAACCGAAATAGAAAAGCAATTTACTTACTGTTGGGTATTGAGATTACTTGTTCTGATAAAAATCATGTAGTCGGCATTTTTAAGGAATCTTTATATTCTGATCTCCAGAAATTTATTGACCAATTTATTTATTCTATAAAAGAAGGCACCATTGAGACAGGTTTAACTATAATAAATGAAATAACCAAACTAGGTGGCATTGGTTACATTGCTCATATTAACAGTTCTGATTTTTTAGGTACAGGGCTATATAAACAAAACCTTTTTTCTAATAAAATACTAGGATCAACTAATTTAAACAGTATGCCGCAAACTTTAGAATCACAGATTTATCCTTTTGTTCATACCAAAGACTTCTGTATTTTACATGAAGGTGATTCTCACTATATTGATGCAATCGGACGCAGGAATAGCTGGATAAAATTCAGTGATTTTAGCTTTTCCGCTTTCAAAAAAGCTATAATTGACCATGATTTTTCCGTATATACAGAAAAACCACCTACAACAGATAAATTTATAAAAGGAATATATATTAACCCAGGTAAAGAAGGATATATGAGAGGAAGAAATGAAACTGAAGATTTTTTTGTGGTCGATTTCTCAAAAGATCTAAATTGTATTATTGGCGGAAGAGGAACAGGCAAAAGCACCTTGCTTAATATAATTGATACTATCTTCTCTAGAACATGCCTTAATAAGCAACAATTAAGATTTATTTCCGATCATAAATATATCGTAATAGTGTTTACTTATCTAGGCATTGACTATTTAGTAAGATTTGTACCACAATTAGATCCAGACAAAGAATATTACCAAAAAGATTTTTTCTTAGAAAAAGCTTTTAAAGAAGCAATTCACAACAAGAATGAACAACTCCTGTTATCGGATCACTGGCTAGAATTATACAAAGTAGAAGATAAACAAACTATGAAGTTCGTTAAGATTATTGGTGATGAAAAAAATAACATTCTTGATACTGTATATCGTAATAGATACTCAATAAACAATATTATCCAAAAAATCGATAAAGGGGAAATCGGTGATTTCGTTAAAGACGTTATTTTTGATGGTCTCCCTTCTCAAGAATTAAGTAGGTTTTTACAAGGGTTAAACAATACAAACCAAAAAACAGTAAGAAATTATCTTAAAGACCAATTCCCTATTGTTCTATCTGAATTGGAAGACCGTAAAAGATTTGTCGGTAATGAAATAGATAAATTTAATGAAGTATATAAAGATTTAATTAAAATAGAATATGGGAGTAATCAGGAATCCCACCATGATTATATTGATGAACTGCTGTTTAATATCAATCGGAATGAAAAAATCAAAAACACACTTTTAGACTGGGCTGGTGTTGAGAGATATCTTTATCAAATAATTAGGAAGGTTGACTTTATTACTTTTCTTGATTTATTAGTATGGCACCGGTTTTCACAACTCGAAAAAATCTTACCGTTATCACCATTTGCCCAAAGTATGAATTCTCGTTCTGAAAGAGATATTTTTGAGGGATATGCAGCCATAACTCAACAAAATATTGCTAATATTTATCGCAGTATTCTAAAAAAAATTGTTTCTAATATAAACAACTTGCATTACTCCCTTAAAAGATACTTAGAGGTAACTCAAAACTTTAATATATTATTTAATGTAAATTCTAAAGAATCTACCCCTAATCAAGGTGTATTACTTAAACCAATTGAAACTTTATCACTAGGTCAAAAAGTTGCAGCAATATTAACGTTTATATTCAAGTTTGGAATCCATGCAAAAGATAATACCCCACTAATTATTGATCAACCAGAAGACAATTTAGACAGTCAGTATATTTATAAAAATCTTGTGAGCAGTTTAAGGGAAATAAAAAATGCAAGGCAAGTTATTATTGTCACTCATAATTCAACTATAGTAACTAATGCTGTTGCAGAACAAGTAATTGTGCTTAATTCTGATAATCAAAAAGGTTGGGTTGAATACAAAGGTTTTCAAGGAAATCGACGAATAACGCAATTGATATTGCAATATTTAGAAGGTGGAGAAGAGTCATTTTTCCATAAAATTAAAACTTACGACACTATTCTTGAATTACAACACCGTCAGAATATATAAATTCTAGAAATTATAAACAGTCGCTCTCATTTTAAAATAAAGTATTTAAAATTACGGTTATACACTATTGACGAGAATGTTTGTTGTTCAAAAAGCAGCTCTGAATTTATAAAAGCAGCCAAAATAGCAGAGTAATCCTGTTTGAATTGCTCTGTTTTTTTAATTAATTTTTTCGATTAAATTTATATTAATACCACACTCAAGTTTAAACAGTAGACACAGCAAATGGAGTGTTCTTATTGAAGAAAAGGACACCCAATTACTAATAGGAATTAATCAACAATTTGATAATTACCCTCAAAATCTTTTCTGCTAAAAATAAAATTCACTTCACCCTCTTTAGG
The DNA here is from genome assembly GCF_018613295.1 of Bacillus sp. ISL-39. Lineage (NCBI taxonomy): Bacteria > Bacillati > Bacillota > Bacilli > Caryophanales > Bacillaceae > Bacillus > Bacillus sp. ISL-39. The sequence goes on along the minus strand of NZ_JAGGQM010000001.1, from coordinate 283,864 downwards.
ATTATCGGTTAACCGTGAAAAATGTTTTTTCACATTATAAACCGGTCTCATAGCTTTATATTTTTTAGCAAACAAAATAGAAATTAATTGAGGGAAAATTACCATACAGTCTTCAAATGCACTAATAAAATGTGGCTCTATCTCATAAATGAAATTAGCATCGTGTATTAATTTATGTCTATATTCGAAACCTTGTTCCAATACAGTATATAACTCTTGAGAAATATCTCTTTCTTCTTGTAACCAATATAATAAGTAATTGGGCTCTGCAAAAACAACATCCACTAATGATCCTTCTATGAAGTCAGTAATCCGATTTTTACTATCATTTAACAAGAAGTTTAAAGCGTTGCAAGTGTCATTTAAATCTTGAAAATTATATTGTTTACTTCCATAATCACTTAGACTTAGCTGTGCCTTTTCTAGTTCTTGTGTAGATATTCCCTTCTCGATGATAAAATCATTAATTTTGTTTTTTTTATTAGGATCTTGATCTACAACATATACAAATATATCTCTAAAATAGGTCTCCCAACACGTTACCAAAGAAGAGATATATTGACCTGCAGCAATGTAAATACTATGTTTATTTTTTCTTAGTTCCTTATCATTTAAAATATGATGCATTAAATTATACCTTTTACTAACATTCAATAAATAAGTTACTGAAAAATCGTTAAAATTAGTTCTATGGTTTTTTAGTTCAGAAAGTTCTTTAAGTAAGTTGGGCTTTATTTTCTTTTTTATTTTAAATTCCATCTTATTGCCTCCCTTTTTTCAATCAATAACATATCCCTTGAGATAATAGTAACAAACATCATAAATCGTAACTCAATTACCAATCTACATATTAAAGAAGGTTAATGATCTTCCACTTCATTTGGCTTACTATTTGATAACTAAAAAACGACAGATAACTGTCGTTTCAAGAATGAGGCAAATAAGTGAGTTCTGAAGGAAAGGACAAGAGGTTTTCGCTTGATAATCCTACCTGCCATGAAAACCGCATCAAATCAAGATTCTTTAAAGAATAAGTTGAAGTATTTACTTTGTTTCTTAACCTATTTCTTCATATTCTTTAAATTCCTTATAAAATATATATTCAGCTTTAGAAAATACAGCTCCTTGTGTTTATCATTTAACATTATAATAAGAAAATAGGTAAATTTCACTTTATTCTTTATTAACTAATTTGTAAATGATGAGAAATTATTGTTTTGAAGTTTTCTAATGCAAATTGAATATCCTTTTTGTAAGTTGCTTTACCACTATCATGTGACAGGGTATTTAATGTAAGTACAAACTCTTTTGGAATATCTAATTCAATATTAGTTGACTTCTTTGATAACTCCCCTAGGGTTACATGCCCATAACTATTTAGTAAATCGTTATAAGTAGACTGTAATTTTTCAAAATTTTCATCTCCAAACACAGTATTACTTAATATATAGTATTTTAATAATCTTTCCGTTTCAGTGCGTATATCATTACCCATGTTTTTTATTTTTCTTTCGTCTTGGTAATCGACTAAATCTTCGATTTCTTCACACCAATTTAGTAATATTTCTTCAAATTCTTCCACGGCAGCCAAATGCATTATTTTTCTAGTAATAGAATCATCTAATGGATTTTTCTTTTCTTGAATTAGTAATGCATTTATAGGGAACGGTATTAACTGACAACTATGAGTATAGTAATTTAAGTCTGTAAATATAAATTCAACATAATGAGGTGTATCAATCTCAACGATATCATTCTTACCGATTCTATATTTATTGGTAAGTTCCTTAATGAGCTCTCTTTTTGAAAAGTAACGACAATTAATAATAATATAAACATCATAATTATATTCTTTGAAAATAAGTGATTTTATATTTAAAGCTTGATAAATATATATATGATTCCCAAAAATAGCTATTTCCTCCGCCTCGGATTCAGTTAAACTTCTTCCATGACGTACATATTTCTCGAAGTTTTTCCAATATAAATAAAAGTATCCTCCTTCTTTTTTTACTGAGTAGATATTATCTGAATATCCTCCGGCATAATAATCTGTATTTAGGTTTCCATTTGTAACAATAATTATTTCCTCTAAGAATTGTAGAATTTGTTCAGGATGAACAATAGAATCAGGGCATCCATATCTTTCCCAAACCTCGTATAAATCTGATTTTGATCTCTTTAAACTCATTTAATATCTCCTGTTTTTTATTTTTTCCAGAATATCAGCATATCTTCTAAAATCCTTATAAACTTTTTACTCCTTGAAAATAATGATTTCACTTCTGAAACTATTAATAGATGGTAATTAATTTAATTGAACTTCTCCCTTGTACTTCCCTACTCCTTTTCGTGCAACAGTAACTTTACTTTTATCATCACTAGGATTTAGAATGGTTACATCTTAATCTTTTTATTAATTTTCCGGCTCCTAATTAGAATAATTTAAAGTAAGAACATCACTTTTGTAGACGTCAAGTCGAATTTTACACTTTATGCTCGTTTACTTTTTACACTTCTGCTGAAAAAATGCTTTTTCGGTTTTTCATCCGATGACTTTCCTCATCCTCGCCACCATGTACTACTTCCACACGATGAAGTAAGCGGTCCAAAATAGCTGTTGTAATACCTTGATCTCCAATTAAATTACCCCATTCATCTGGACTTTTATTTGAGGTAAGGATAATCGAACTTCGTTCGTATAAATGATTAATTAAATGAAAGAATAAGTTTGCTTCTCTCTGATCCATGGCCATGTACATCAAATCATCGATAATCATAAGATCTGCATTTCTAATCCGTTTGAGTTGGACTTTAGATTTATTCAAGTATTCTTCTGTCTTTAATAGCTGCACCAGCTCACCCATTGTAGCGAAGTAAACATTGAATCCTTTGTTAATGGCTTCGAGCCCAAGTCCAATTGCGATGTACGTTTTTCCAATGCCAGGTGGCCCTAATAGAATTAAGTTGTATTGTTGTTCGAGCCAGCTTAACTCTCTGAGTTGTTTTAACTGTCGTGCTGTCAGAACGTTTTGACCTTCCAGCTCAAACTCATCTAATGATTTAACGAAAGGGAATCGTGCCCATTTCATTCTTTTTTCTAGGCTTTTTGCTTCACGTTTTGCTAATTCATAACGCGTTAGAGATTCTAAGAATTCTAAGTAAGTCCATGATGCTTTTTCAGCTTCGCGAAGAAGCTGTGGCAGCTCCTCCGCAGTCTCAGATAAGCGTAACTGACGAAATTGATCTTGTAATTCATGCACCGTCTTGTTCATTATGCTCGACCTCCTAAAATGCTGGTATATGCATTTAAAGAACGGATAGAGGCCTTGATATGAGAGTGTTTTGCTGAATTAGGATAAAAGGATTGTACCTCTTTAATCGGTTCATCACTTAATGTATCAAGGTGATAAGCGATATCGCGAAAATCATTCGCATTGTATAATTTCTCTGTCATGCACTTAATCATCACAGTATCGATTAATGCTGGGTACTGTTGAATCACCTTGTGGATGATCGCAAACTGGTCTCGACGATACCTCGGGTATCTCTGGCTGATTTCATCAAAATAAACAGCTGCCTGTGTCTGATCTTCAAAGTTAGAGATTAGACGTTGCTTAAGCTCTTCAATCCCTTTTGAACGATCCCGGGTATGATGGCGGTTTTGAATGAGTTTTCCTTTTTCTGAGCTAATAATGTGTTCGGCAATGATTTCACCATTTACTTCTTTTCGGATTACAAGCGTACGATTTTCGTCGCCTTTCACTTCAACCCAAACAAGATTTTCAGTCCTTGTTTGATAAGTCCCTAGTGGGACGGAATAACGATTTGACTTATAACGGATTGTGTTGTCCTTGCTTACACTTCTTGTTATACTTTGGTTATTGGTACTTTCAAATGAAAGTAACGAAGAGACTGGCTGTAAGTGTTGCTTTTCGAGGAGAAACACTTCTGCTGGTCTTTTTTTCGTTGTCTGGTGAACCTGATGGTTCCCCGTACGTTGAAGCCACTGTATTGCTCGATTATTCCAATCTTCTATGTCGCTAAACACTCGACTGTCTGCGAAATTGCCTTTTATGTATTTCACTACATTTTCAATCATGCCTTTAGATTCAGGATCAGCTCTTCTACACAAGTGAACTTTGAATTTACGCTCATTCACATAGCTTTGAAAATCTGCTGTTAAAAGTAGATGTCCTGCATTTTCACTCACTGTGATTAAGTGGTCCTGATCATAGACGATCTCTTCTGTTCGTCCTCCGTAGAATTGGAATGCATTTTCATGACACCTGATCGCATCTCTTGTAGTAAATGGACGCACCTGCCATTCCATATATTTATGTCTAGAGTGAGCGAGTACAAAGGCAATAAAGTACAGTTTGATTTCTTTGTTGTTTATAGTCTTCTGTTTTGTTTCACCCCAGTCCACCTGAAGTTGTTTGCCCATTGGTTGTTCAGGAACTGCTTCGTATTGACGAACGATGACCTTTTTCTCAATCTGATAGACTTCACGAATATTTTTCACATAAGATCTCACAGTACTTCCACCGACCAAGAGGTCGGGATATCTCTCCAAAAGCCAATCGTGAATTTGAGCACTACTCAGGTGAGGATACTCTTCTAGCCAGGCAAGTATCCAATCTTTATAATGATCCAATTTTTTCTTCTTCCCCAAAGGTTGTTCCGTATACACTCTTGCTTCATCAAATGACATATCTAAATACTTATAGACAGTTGGTCTTGAGATCTTAAGCTCCTTAGCAATTTGTGCTACTTTAAATTTTCTTTTACGTAGTTCATGAATTTTTACGTATAACACTAACTTCTCCTCCAAAAACCCTAACCTCCAGTAAAATAACGTCACTATCTATTTTACTAAAGTAGTAGGTTGATTGAGCACAAGTGTAAAATCTGATCAAGCAAAAACTGTCAACTTAATTCTAGCGTTCACAACTTTAATTCCTTACATCATTTTCCATACCAATAGTCTTTATATCGGATATATTTTATGACTCTAAACAAAAAGTTTTATCTTAATTATATTTCTAAATCTTCAGGTATAGAGGGGAGAACATTTCATGGATTATTTAAAAACTGGAGTTTATTTTAATTTAAGGGTAATTAAGGAAGAGAAAGAGTATATTTGGAAAAAATACAAAGAATACTTCCTAGATGTGGAAATTGAAAACGAGGAAGAAGTCTACTTGAACTTTCTAGCGGACAAAATAGATGGTATAATCCTTTTTAATTTTTTGACAGATTGCTTACCAGATAAAATGCGTTTTCCTTAATAAGTGTAAATGTTAAAATACGATTATTTTTTATCTCCAAATAAAATGATATAAATAAACTTACAGTTTTCCCTTCAGGATGAGTCTTTACACAAATTAAATTGAAAATTGAAGACAATAGTAATTTTGGAGAGTAAAAAGGTAAAGCTATTTTCAGTAGCTGTTTCAACAAATAATTAAAATGTCCCAAGTGGCTATATCACTTGGGACTTAAATTTTACCTGCCCTGCCTCACCTAACAAAACCTTACCGAACCGTACCACGCCCCACGCGACCATACCGGAGCTAACCGTATTATAGTGTACCATTTCTCATCAGTGGTTAAGTTGGTACAAATCTTAACCAGACTAGGTTTATCTAGTTTCGATTACTTATTATTTATTACTTATTACTTATTACTTGTTCATCCCAAGTTAAATGCCTCCAATTAGGGGGAACGATACCTTTTTCAACGGCCTTAGCAGTAAGGCCCCTATGTAAAAAGCAAGTCCTTAAGGCGTGACAAGAAAAACAAAGGGTTCGTAAATTAGAGATTTTATTAGTACCTAATTTCCCAGCTAACTTATGATCTATATGGCATTTATTTAGAGGAATTTTTTTATTACATCGGGCGCACCTCATACCATCTCTCATCCAAACAGTAGGACGTATGTTGTTCATCCAAACCTCAAAAGGCGGTCTACATTTAGGCACTTGAGGATTTCCTCACCTGTGTGACTTTAAAAGAAAGCACCTTAAATCGACCAAACCCATTAGTACGATTATCTCCTATACCAACAAACAATCCAGCATCATGACAAACACTTTCTAAGAGTTCTTTGTTAATTAGAGAACTTTCCCAAATTATTATGAATGAGGTCCTCCAACCAACAGATGAAGCTAATCTGTAACGTATATGTCTTGAAGATGTTTTAGCCATTTTCACACTTCGTACGTCAATATAAACATCTTGAGTGGAATCTGTTGTTATTTTATCTAGATCGGTAACCTTCCGATTTTCCAAGATTAGTTTCTCTGAGGATGTTTCAAGAGTCGCTGCTAAAGTGCTCTGTAGCCCCCTTTTTGTGAACTTTGCAGCATTAATAAGACATCGATGAATGTAACTTCCGTCAACGTACAGGAAACCCTCCTTTGTAGTTTTAAAACTACTCTTCCATTCTTCAGGATTATTCCCTGCTACTCCATTTTTTTCCTTTCTCTCTAATGGAATACTTTCTGGAGAAAAACAGTTAAACAGGATTGGTCTTGTTCCTATAATTTCTACCTCTGCTTTATAAATTGCCATTGTAATCACCTCGTTTATTACTAATAGTAATATTATATCACTATAAAATATTACTATTCGTAATATAAGAAAAAACTTATTGCTTAGCAAGGTGCATAGAAGTTAGTTTTAATATATAAATTATTTTTAAAGGTGATTAAATGGATTGGGGAACTGAAAAAATAGGTTTAAGAATTTCTGAATTAAGAAAACAATTCAAAAAAACATCAGTAGAACTTTCTGAAGCTATACAAATTTCTCAACCATATCTTTCACGTATTGAGAATGGTGATTTAGCTGTACCAATAGAAGTTTTAATTAAGATTTGTTCTATTTTCAACATTACACTTTCAGAATTTTTCTCTGAGGAACTCAATCTGGATGTAAATATCAAAAACTTGGTTATATCCGCAGAGAAATTAAATAAGGAACAGATTGAAGCTTTGCAAAATTTTTTAGATACATTAAACATTAAATAAAAAGAAAAGGGACCTTGAACAATTAATTACTCAAGGTCCCTTTTCTTTATGGAATTATGTTAATAAGACAATTACTTGCTTTTCTAGCTATCTTTGGTCATCGTAGTACGAAACTAGTCTTTGCAAAAATTAATCGTAAAGGTTGACCATCATAACTATATCATCAATTACAGATTGCAACTCTTCAAGTGAAACAACAAACCATTCTTTAGGAACTAACATTTTTCCATTTGCGCCTAAAATAGATACGTCCAAATTCTTAGAAGCTAATGCGTGATGAATTGCTGTTTCAAATTTGCTCCCATTCATATTGAAAACTTGATAAGTAGATATAATCTCAACTGGAGCATAAAGATACGTTGATTCGTTCATTGCATTTCTAATGCGGTTATGTACTAAACCAGTAGTAAATCCTATTTTGTATAAATTTTTAATCGAACTAATTTTTGGATCGGTACTAAGGGATTTCAGTACATATATATAACCTGTTGAAACATCTTCTATAACAGTATCTAACAATGCTTCTTCATTATCAGTTACACGCCTACCATGTTTATATAATTCAGCTGATAGCGAACGCAGCAACATATCTGATTCAGTTCCATTTTCAAAAATACAACGGAGTCGTGCATTAACTTTCCCCTTAATCTTTACCCGATCCCCGACATTTTCCACATAAAGGAGAACTCCTTTTAGTACGTAGAAACTATTAGGGTGAATATCCTGTTCATTTTTGAATGGAACAATCCTTCTTTTACCCTCTGTTAGTTCCCTGTGACACTTCTTAAACAATCCCTCATACTTAGCAAAATCTTTCATCTTCTTACGTTTTGCCACGTATTCAGGCATTGTGGTAACCTTTTGAAGCGAACTTATATCAAAGATTGAAGAAGCCGTGTTTTTATCTCCGAGCAACTCAGATGATCCACTATTTATTATATCATCAATGGATGTAATTTTAGGAATTATGATTTCTTTTTGATTTTTTTCAAGTAATCCTAATTCGTCAAACTGTCTGAGTTGTCCTAGTCGTTCAGGGTCCTTGCGTATCCCATTTAATCGACTAGCCAGAGTTCTTTCAGTTAAGTTTGTTGGTATTTTTTGAGGTTCCCGCCCATGTTTTTTAACGAAATCAACAATTTCTAAAAACTTTTCAACTTCAGGGTTATATCGAAGTGTTGGAGCTTTTTTAGATGGTGTTGTAATTTCAGTGAATAGCAGACTGTCCATGATTTCATCAATCGAATGGTATCTATTTGCCATTTTCACGTTTTCTCCTTAAATCTTGCATATAAATTACAGCTTCTCCCATACGCCGTTCTATCGGGTCATCCGATTTTGAATCTGGTCTTCTTCCTGTTGATTGATAAAACTCTTCAACCTTTGGCCATATGAAGACAAGTTCATCTTCATCAAATACAATACGTTTTGCATCAATTGTTTCCTGTATTAATTTCAAAGTTGGTGAATTTAAATCTTTCGAAATGATTTCGAAAGCCTTTTGAAATGGATTGATTGAATCAATTAGGTTTATGTCTAAGTCCTCAATTTTTACAAACTTATCTGCCATACGAATAAATTCTCTGTTCCCAACGACTTCTGACTTAGCACCTTTAATCACAGTATCTAATACAACATGTTGTCTAACTTCTTCAATTTCCTCATCCGACAGGTTGGGGTAAACCTTTTGGATTACTTTAGGAATTAATACTTTGTTCAAAACTTTGGCATCTACTTCACCCGTAAACGTTTTTTGAACTTGCGAATCTTGCATGATTTTTGCTTTTAAATCATTTATATCATTTTCAATAATCTTTTTCACCTTTTCGGTTGATGGCTCTTTCAACCCCTTAACGAGCAATTCACCCGTCCTAGAGGACGTATCGCTATCATTACTTCTACGCTTAAATTTAAATTCAGGTGTAAGTACCTGTTCCATTAATAATGAAGCGGATATAGCTTTAAGCATTGTATTTACTGTATACGTGACTTCTTCATCTTTTGCATCGGGCTTAGCAATTAAATTTGTAAATTGAGCATGGGTTTTGTTATAACTATCCCGAGTACAACGACCAATTATTTGTACAATTTCGGTTAGCGAGCCTCGATAACCCACTGTTAAAGCATGTTCACAGAATGGCCAATCGAAACCCTCCTTCGCCATCCCAAGAGCAATAATTAGATCTAAGTCATCAAGCTCCTTAACATTGCGTAAATAAGTAACTACATTTTCACGTGCAGCTTGGTCGTCTACAAGATCGGCAATCTTCAACACTTTTCCGTCACCATGTCGCTTCACAAAGAGAATTCCAGTTTCATCATCTTGATAATCAACTTCACCTATCTTATCAAGAATCTGATTCACTTCATCATATTTATCCTTTGTTGATTCACCAGAATTTACGTTTGGAATATGAATGATTGTCTTCAAATTAGTATCCAAGACTTCATCAATTGCTGAGGTGTACTTTTCTTGATAGAAATGATACCCAATCCCAAAATCCTTTAGAAAATCATAACCGTCAAGTTGCTCATAGTACGAATACGTTACCTTTTCGAACAAATCCTCATCTTCGGGTAGAAGAATCGGAACGGAATCTCCTCGAAAATATGAGCCAGTCATCGCGATAATGTGTGCTGAAGAATTCCGCATTATACTACGGAGTAACTCCCCTAAACGAGAGTTATCATCCGCAGAGACATGATGAAACTCATCAATAGCAAGCAAACAGTTATCAAATGCTTTATCGTCAATTTTTTCGAAAGCAAACCGTAAAGTTGAGTGAGTACATATCAACACATTATCTTCGCATTCCATGAAACGAACAAAAGCATTAACTTTCGAACTATTCCCACCAGCAGCAGTTAAGTTATTTCTGGGCTCAACTTTCCAATCTGCAAAAAAACCATAACTCTTCAAATCCGTATTTTTAAAAGAAGAGCCGATAGAGCGTTCTGGAACCGCAACTATGACTTTCTTCATGCCTTGATTAATCAATTTATCTAAACCGATAAACATTAATGCTCTCGATTTCCCTGATGCGGGTGGTGCTTTAATTAACAGGTACTGTGAATCGCGTTTTCCAAATGCTCGTGCTTGCATTTCACGCATACCGTACTCATTTGTTTTTTTGCTTTGGCCAGTTTGATGATATTCAATATCTACTATATTCACCATACTCACGCCTCTCGTTCAGTCATTTGATACATTTTAAGCAAAAGTTCTAGCCGTTCCTCATCACTCTCAAAAGCTCTTTGACGATATGCTCGTTCTATAATTCCGTCTAATTTATCATGGGCTACTTTTAAATCTAAAGGCATTGTTTCAGGATTATATAACTCTGCTAATGTACCACCATGCTCTTCACGAATATCAAGAATTTCAAGTATGGTTTCTTCTATTTCATTCTTTCTCCGTGTTGAAATGGCAGGAAAAGGAAATGTATTGTAGCACAAACCAGCAGAATATCTATAATCGGTCTTTAATCTTCCAGCAACCGTTTTTACCCAAACCATATGCATCCTTGACATCAAGACACCTAATAAAAAAACTTCCGCATCATAAATCGCATAAACTGCATTAGTAAGTATTTTTTCCGAATCAACAATTCCCATTGGGATGTAATATCGATTTTCCGAAGACGTGGACGGAACAACTATTGAGAAGTTATGTGTTTCATTAATGTCCCTGAAACGATATGGCTGGTTTGCTATTCTATTAACAGAAGAATCAGTGCTTTCTTCTCTGATTTTTGTAATGTATTCCATTCTTGCATTTATAATAGGGTTTTCTTTTACCTCTTCATACTGTTGCTTATTTATCCAAAGACAGTATCTATATCCACCATTAATAAATTCAACTGCTCCGATTAATTTTTTAAAGTAACCAATTAATTCAGGATACTTAGCGATAGTATTCTCGTATTCCTCAATAGAAAAAATTAGGCCGCCTTTATCGTTTGCCTTATTTCCATATGACATTTTAGGCCATCCATTTACTGATTTGTTTTTTTTCTCAACTAAAATATTTTCTCCCTCTGCCAAGTACGCATTAATATTGTCAACAACCTTAAATCCAGTTTCTGAAAAGATTTTTTTGTTATTAACTGGTTGATAACTAAGACCAATTATTACAACGGTTACACCAGCATTATTCCTTGCACTATTTTTCCATTTGAATGAATTATATGAAAAGATGATTTCTACTTTATATTTAAAGATCTCTTTCCACAAGGTTGCTACTTGATCACCTTGTGATATAGAATTCGTAGTAACAAAAGCCAACTTCACATTGGAATTTTCTATATATCTTGCACCTTGAACAAAAAACGCTGAAATATAGTCTAGTATTTTATATCCTTTTATTCCTTTAAAAACATTAGCCATATCCTTTTTGTGTTCTGTATTTTGTCGATAGGATCCTAAATATGGAGGATTTCCAAAAACGTACACTTCCTCGTTTTTACTGTGTGGACAAATCTCATTCCAATTTATTTGTAAAGCATTAGCACAACGTATATCACCAGCAGATTGAAGCGGAAGAGTAGGACGAACCCTATCATTAAAGACTTCTTCTAACTCCGTATTCATCTGATGTTCTGCAATCCAAAGGGATAACTTTGCAACATCATGTGCAAAATCATCAATTTCAATTCCATAAAACTGATCAAGTGTTACCGACGGAAGGTACCAAATTGTTGGTGACAATTCCCTCTGTCTTAATAATATTTTTATTTCTAATCGTCTGAGCTCTTTATAAGTAATAATTAAAAAGTTTCCTGAGCCACACGCTGGATCAAAAAATTTTATCTTTCCAATACGATCATAAAGCAGGTTAAGTTTATCCATACTATCATAGGACTTTTCAAAAACTTCATACAAATCGTCTAAGAACAACGGTTTGATAACTTTCATGATATTTGGAACACTCGTGTAGTGCATACCTAAATGACTGCGGCTTTCATCCGTTGCAACAGCTTGAATCATTGAACCAAAAATATCAGGATTTATTTTACCCCAGTTTAACAATTCACCACATTCAATAATCAGCTTTCTCGATTTTGTTGAAAATTGTAATTCTTCATGACGTTCGGTGAATAACTGTCCATTTACGTAAGGAAATTCTTTAAGATAAGTTGGAGTTTCCTTCCTATCTGTCTTATCCAGCACTATAAACAAATCGGTAAAGAATTCATTTAAATCTGAACCATTTTCTTCAGTCAATGTTTTAATTGAATTCGTAAAACTGTTTCGTTTGAATATCTCGGTATCTTCAGCAAATAAACAGAAGAGCAAACGAATAAGAAACATATCTAAGCCTTTATCGCTTTCAGTAATGTTGTTCTCGTTACGAAGTACATCATATAGGCGCGCAAAGCGTTCAGCTGCTTTTATATCAGCCGGGTTTTCTTTCTCAAACTCTACTTTTTCAATTCCTTTCCAAGCAAGGAAGAAGTCGAAGTATTGAGGGAGCTCCTCAAACTTAATATCAAGAGCCTCCTGTGTCTTTGTGTCTTTCGCCAATATTCCTTCGTAATCAGTAACAAAAATGAAGCGAGGCTTGGCAGATATTTGACCCACTTGTTGTTCTACTTCAACAAATCCATTAAAAAGCTTTCCACTCATTGTTTCCTTAAACCACACCTTATTCTTCAAGTGGACCTCACCTGCTCGTTTAGCAAGATTCTGGTTCCCATTTTTCAGGCGGGTAATAGTAGCTCGAGGAATATCATAAACTTCGAGAAATTGATACAAGAAATCCGAACGATTTTCCGGTTTCACTATTTCAGCAATCTTATCTTCTAATTCAATAATCGCCATTTGATTTTTCCTCCGGCCTTACTTGGTTTAATATAATAAATAAATCTCATTTGTTAAATACTAAGGCTTATCAAAATAAAACAAGAAAGCTGTTTGAAAGACCTAACCTAACTCTATTTTTCCATGAAAAAATAAATATAATTATAAATATAATTATAACATTGGAATGACTATTTTTGGTAAGCTATATTGTTTCAACGTATACAAACCCAGTTTGATTAAAACGAAATTCAATCCTTGATTCTAATATAAAGTGTCTATTAGTTAACCTTTTATAAATAATTACTCAACACAATAAGCATTAGGTTTTTCCCTTATCATAAATTACTACAGAAAGTGTCCTTACGTGAAACTGTCTATTTTTTCAAATAAACTATCGACATGAAAAACTTCAGTGGAATTTTTTTTTCATCAATTTTTGTCCAAGTCAAAATCAGATATTTTATGTATAAAAAATCAATAACTTCAAAGGATTGTACTACTTGTACAATTAATCCACTGTTCATAAACATCCCGTCGGTCCAGTAAAAATGATCAAACCATGTGCGTGCTTTAAAAGGGAAATCAGTTTTTTTGATGTGGATGGAAATAATGAAATTTGGAAAGAAGGAGATTGATTTTGTTCGGGAAGGAGTCGAATGACCATGCTTTCGCTCTGGTAGGCTGGAAGCGTGGAGATCCTTAAGCCAATCTTCATTTCTTGGTATCGATAGGTAAAAGCACCGCTTTGAGGCCGTCTTTTTTCACCAATATCCATCGAAGCTGTGAATTTAAAGTGGGAAATGAGCCGCTCACAATCAGCCTGTTCAAGCGTATAACGGGGGAGTAGCTGATTGCCTAGCCTGAATTTAATCAGTGTGTCTTTCTCGCGAGGAATGATATGAATATCCGACGCGCCGCTTCGTAAAGCATCTTTCAAGACATTTTCCGCTAGCTGTTCAATTGATTTGACAATAATCATGCACCACCTTTTTAGTTATAGAAAAGGAATTCGCCAAACCCTCTTCTCTTCCTGCAAAAAATCGAACTTAAATATGTATAAAAAGTGACAATTCTATTTATAATAACTACCGTAGCGTTAACAAGTTATATCAGTGGGCTATAGCCAAGCGGTAAGGCAACGGACTTTGACTCCGTCATGCGTTGGTTCGAATCCAGCTAGCCCAGCTAACCTAAAAAAACGGAAGCCCTCGCTTCCGTTTTTTATGGTTTTGTGGAAATGGTTTTATTAATCCAGCTCGAGCGCTTGTCAAGCTGACCAAGGCGCTTGCGCTTTTCTTGTTACCTCGCTATTTTTTTCAAGGCATCAGGGTTAAAACCGACAATTAGCTTTTTCCCATCTGTTAAAATCGGCCGTCTAAGCAGCTTCGGTTCCTCAATGACAAGTTTGATTACCTCTGAAAGTGGCAGGTCTTCCATATCCATTCCCAGATTTTTATAGGTTTCTCCTCTTGTGGCAAGCAGTTCATCCAAGCCTTCAGTCGTCAATGATAAAATCTGCAATAATTCTTTTTTCGATGGAGTATCTTTGAACATATGACGTTCATTGAATTTCACGCTGTTAGAGACCAGCCACTTTTTTGTTTTACGGCATGATGTACAGCTAGGATAAGAATAAAACGTCAGCTCTTCCATTTAAGTTACCTCCTGGCGAACATAATTATCTTCTATACATATTGTATAACTTTTGTATAACATTTGTATACTTTTTTGTCATCATTTCGCCATTTAGTTGTGAACATTTTCTAAACATATAGTGTAAACAGTGTAAACCTTATTTTCCCCTGTATTATAATGAAGGCAAATTAGTGGGCTGAGGTGAACTAAGGTGGAGCAAACATTAAAAATTACAAGTGTTTTGTCTGACCCAACGCGTTATTATATTTATCAATACATCACAAAAAGGCATAAGGATGTTACTGTACAGGAAATCTCCGATAATTTTGATATCCATCCAAATGTAGCAAGGCTGCATTTATCAAAACTCGAAGATGTGAACATGCTGATATCCGAGACAAAAAAAACCGGCAAGGGCGGCCGTCCAAGCAGACTGTACCGCCTTTCAGATGAAGTGATCCAGCTGCACTTCCCATTCCGTGATTATCAGCTATTGTCAAAAATCGCAATGACGACAATGATGTCGCTTGGAGAAGCTGGAAAAAAAGCATTGTACATGACAGGAAAACGCTTTGGTGAAGAACTGATGGATCAAGAATTATCCCGCCATCCACAAATGTCAGCTGAAATGAAGTTTGAACATAAATTGAATTCAATCAAGAATGCTGCGACTCTTGCTGGTTTTTATCCAGAATTCGAACCTAACAGCGAAAAGACCAGGATTTACTTCCAGATCTTCAATTGTCCTTTTAAGGAAGTAGCAATGGAGCATACCGAAACAGTCTGCAATATGCACTATGAATTCTTGCGCGGAATGTTCGAATCCCTCTTTGGTGAAATCGAGCTGATCGAAAAAGAGAATATGTTCACAGGCTGTGGCTCTTGTTCATATCAGGCTGTTATTACACAATAATCAATCCTTGTTTACTTTTCACTCCACTTTACTTTATAATATGATAGTGATGGACTTGTAGGGTAAAGGAGGGATATCTTTGGATCGTATGTACAGAGTTTTAGGATTCTGGACGGGAATCTTTGCTGTCATGTTTTTCTTGGGTGACATGTATACGACGTCCTTGATTTTCTTTGGTCAAACTGGATTTTTCTTGCTATTAAGTTACTTGAAACTGTCTGAGCGTATGTACATTTACGTCTTCGGCGCATACTTAACGATTTTCTTTGCTGGATTTACTTACTGGTCAACATTTATGATGCCATTAGGCGGAACTGGACATTGATCAATTGTTACGCTCAAGTAAGAAAAGCGCAAGCGCCTTGGTCAGCCCCGACAAGCGTTGGAGGGCCGACCGGGGAAGTCGCTCTTTGACTTCATCGGGCGGACCGAAAACGAAAAGCGGTGGCGACTGCCCAACTCCGACAAGCGCTGGAGGGCCTGACAGTGAAGTCGTTCTTTGACTTCATTGGCAGGACCGAAGCGACTCGAGGAGTTAGGAGCCGCAGCTAGACAAACGTCTCGAGGGGCTAGGCGCTGGAGCTAGACACTAATCTAAGTGGAAAAATTTATACTTTCTTATGCAGTAAAAAAAGCGATGGTTATCCATCGCTTTTTTTATTTGCTTTCGCAAATACTAAAATAGTTTTTCATCCAGGCTGCCCATACCCTTTGCCTGGAGAATGACATCAAACGACTGGCTGATCCCGCCTGGGAGAATCAGGCTCCGAATTGCACGATTGCGCTTGCTGGCTTCAGAAAAAGGATTGGGATCGTGGTGTTCCGCGAGCTCATCCAATATCCCTGCAGCCATCAGGAACTCATCCTGTCTCATCTTTCGCACGAAGCTCAGGCCGTATTTTTCACCAGTGGATTTAAGCGCATCAAAATGCACATGACTTGTCAGATCCATCTCTCCCGGATGCTGCAAAACATCATGAAACATCTGGTGCTGGTAATATCCCCTCAAGCTGCCGCGCCTGCGCGATGGGTGCATCCACTCTTCCTTCGTATAACCGTAATCTACAGTCATCATGATCCCCTTCGAGAATTGCTCTGCGATCGATTTCAGGAATGGTTCATACGTAAGCGGTACCTCCATCCTTTGCCCTTCAGCCAGTTCAATTCCCTGGTCGTTTAAAAAAGCGGTAATTCGATGATCCATCACCGGAATCATGATCTCTTTTAATTCACCATTATCATGGCCAACAAAAACTTCTTTTATAACACTCTCGCTTTTTTCGACGACATGAACAGGAAAAGCATCAAATAATTCATTAGAGAAAATCAGCCCTTGTTCCATGCCTGTTCCCTCATATGCATCAGCATGAAGGACGTTCACATTTTCCAAGCCGTCCAATTCCGCTGCTTGAAGTTTTCGATGATATGGACTCGCTTCAACAATCCAATAGCTAAGCCGTTCATGACTCAGTTCATTCCAGCCTTGTATAAATGACCGGGCAAAGCGCCCATTCCCAGCTCCTATTTCACAAACAGACGGTGGCAAGCCTAGGGTTCCGGAGTTTTTCGCAAACCATTTCCCGATCAGCTTGCCAAATACATCAGCTACATTGCTCGATGTATAAAAGTCTCCCTTTTTGCCTATTTTCTGACGTTCTTTTATGTAATATCCTTCCTCCGGATGATAAAGGGCAAGCTCCATATACTCAGCATAAGAAATCATTTTTTCCGGGGAGGCTTCAATATACTCTTTGATTATTCCTTTCATAATAACTCCTTGAAAAAAAGTTTTCACTATTGACATAGTGTTTTCAATATTATATTGTTTTAGTAGTAGCTTAACTATATCCCCTCCCATGATATGAATAGAACATCCCCCAGGAAAGCCCTTCTCTTTGAGAAGGGCTTTCCTAGTTTCCTTAATCATTCTGCTCCCTTTTTAAAATCCATTTAAAAAAGGATTGGAATCCATTTCTGAACCAATGGAGGTTGTTGGTCCGTGTCCGGGAAGCACCTCTGTTTGTTCCGGCAATACAAGGAGCTTATCATGTATGCTTCTGATTAATTGATTATGGTTGCCACCTGGCAAATCCGTCCTTCCGATGCTTCCATTAAACAATGCATCTCCTGCCAGTACAAATTCCGCGTCTGGAAAATAAATCGATATACTTCCTGGAGAATGTCCAGGGGTTTCAAACACTTCGAATTTAAAGCTGCCAATTGACATGACACCTTCATCTTTTATCAAGTGGTCAGCAGGACGCACTTTGATCGGTTCATTTAGCATGAAATGCCTGGAACCATTCAAGGCAGGGTCCGACAGCCAATCCTTTTCTTTTTCATGGATATATACCTTGATTCCGTATTTATCCCTAATTCTATCCACCGCGCCAATATGATCGAAATGAGCGTGTGTCAGCACAATTGCTTCCGGTTTTAGCTCAAGCTGTTCAATCACTGTTGCCAGCTTTTTCGGATTGTCACCTGGATCGACAATCAGGCAAGATTGTTTTTCATCATATACAATATAGCAATTTGTTTGTAAAGGACCTAGGGGAATCTGTTTCCATTTCATCAAAAATAGCCTCCAGCTTCTAGTGGTATTATTCATATATTTATTTTACACTATTGTCAGGCAAGTTTTCAGGATTTGCGAATGAAAAGCTTATGAGCCTTGGTGAACTTAAGGCAAGGGCTTAAGTCGAATTACGGGATTCTGAACATATATGTGTTCTTCAATAAAAAACGGAGGAGGTTGTAAAGTGCAAATTTTCATTGGAATTGAGGCCAACTCAATACTTTCCGAACTGACTGAATTTGAACAATTTCTTCAATCAGCCGTCCCTCCGCATCTTGTCCATGGACATATTTATATTTACGGGCAGCAAAAAATGGCAGATGCAGCTTCAGAATTACTGTCAGAAGCCGACCTCCTTGAAGAAACACATCAACTGATAAAAGTGAAAGGAACAGCTGGTGCCGGTTTTTACGATTATGGATTCTCTGCAGGACCTGATACTTATTTGTACTCTAATGATCTGTCAGCCTTCAGGTTTACAGCAGGCGGTAACACCCAGATTGAAATGGCTCTTATTCAGTTGGAAGAACATCTTGTTTATACGTCCGCAGAAGGGATTTATTTTACGATAGACCATTATACTGACCTTGTGATGGGTATAGTAAAGGCATATAAGGTGAAAGTTGAGTTTTTAGACCTCGACAAATGGTGTAAAAAAATATAAAATATAAAACGAGTGTATGCTTGTCATTACATAACAGGCTGCCGCCTAAATTTCAATCAACTAATTCAACAAACAGGCTTAATGTCTGCCTAATTATGAAGGGGGCTTTATCATGGGATTGGCAATTATCTTCGCTTTAGTCACACTGCTTGCCGGTTATGCAACTTTCTCGGCGCTTAAAAACAAAAACATTCTTGGAATCGTCTTTGGTGGAGGAACTTTCTTAGTTATTGGCTGGTTCACAGTCATGACGGTCCTTAACTCTGGATTCCCTACAGCGCACTAATTTGAGACACGGAAAAAGACCACCCATGGGTGGTCTTTTTCATTCACTTCTATTTCAATAATTCATTTACCCTGTCTACCTTATCCTGCATCCTTCTTTTCACATCACGCCTGTCGTCAATCCGGATATTTGTGGCTACTCTCTGGATCCCGGCATTGAAAGGTGCTTCGTGGATTGCCTGGATCACCTCAAACAAAACGGGCAGTTCTCCTTCAATCAAAGTGTTCATTGGCGTAAGTTGATATTGGATTTCGCCCCGTTCCTCATACTGCTTAAGAATTTTTTGGATATCTGCTACATAAGAACTCACGCTTGGCGTCTGAGTTCCGATTGGTATAACTGTTACATCGACGATTGCCATTAAAATCTCTCCTTGCAAAATCAATTAGTAAGGCTCATTTCGTTAGCTTCATTGCTAGCTCAACCCGCTACAAAGGCAATTATTATTAAAAAGTTCCTTGAAAAGAAACCCGGTACCTTTAATAAAGCGACAACTGGAGCATGTGCTACATAGCAAAAACAAAAACAGCCATTAGTAAACGAGGTTAAAAATCTCGTTTGTCTTGATATTCAAGACTTTTTCGAGCTGGAAACCATAAAGGCACATCTCCCCGGAAGGTGAGCAGGAAAGTGGTTCATTGGCCAACTCGTTAAACACAACTTCCTCTTTTTTGGTATCTATATGATAACGCATCAAGTTAAATCCACCCTCATAAAGGTCAGCATCTCCCTGACTGTCTGCTCTCAAATAGATAAAATCCTTCCCATTTCCCATTAAATCATAAAAAGGAACGACCCATCCAGAAAAAGAGGTTAACAGCGGCGCTGTAAATTCTGCGACCGGTTTGCCTCCATCCCTGATGAATGTATACAATCCCTCTTCCGCATCATTCACTTTGACAGTCATTAAATACGGCCCAAAGGAATCGAACTGGTATACATCTTCATGCAAGGTTACAATCTTATTTTCCTTAAGAGATAACGAATTTAATGGTGCCGTAAGAGACATCCCTTCTTCTTCCCATTCCTGATAGACAAGAACATCCTCGGATATCCATCTGACAAAGGGCTCGGGAAGTTCGACGTCTTTGAGCTTATTGTTCCTTAAATCAAGCAAATAACTGCTGAAATCCCAATCTGCCGTAAAAGAAGAGATCATTAATAAATTTTCATCGAATGGGTTCCACTCAAAAGTTATATCATATGATTGAATGCTGGTAGAATACATCTCTTCACCTGACAAATCAATAATAGTCAGGAGTCCTTCTTCTGATGCACCGCTATGGATCAGCACCTTGGTTCTTTCTGGACTTGGTACCGCGTTAATGATTGGCTGCGCACTTGTATATAGCAATGTTGCCTTTCCAGATCCAAGATTGTAGGAATATAATAAGGAAGTACTTTCTCCTTTATTTGTAATATAGAGGATTTCAGAATCACTAAGCCAGCCTGCTGATTTATAGAATTCCTCCTGCTCGCCAATACGAATCGGAATCACATCCACTCCCAAAAACGAAGGAGCAGGGAGTTCCTTCATCCTTTTCAAACTATGACCAGCTCTTTCATGCAATGAACCTTCAAGTTGCTGAGAGCAGCCAGAAAATATTGATGCAGAAGTGATGATGATCATCATCACCCAAATAACATAAGGTGTATGATATGTACTTACCTTATTGCTCTTCACCTCTACACCCCCATTTTTAACCATGTATATATCTGTACGTTAGAAACCTGTAAATGTTTCAATGAATTATGAAAAATCAGCAAAAACAATCATTATACATTACCCTCTTTTTTTAAAAGCCAAAAACCAGCTATTATGCACTATGTAATATCTCATTGATTCAGGCAAATTACTACTCTTATTTTATAACTTCCATAATAAAAATCCTGCACCCATAATATTAAGGTGCAGGTTTTACAGAATTTCACTTATTGGATTTAGGGGAACCATTTTCTTTGTTTGCATCTTGCTCGTCATAAAATCTCAGCAAGTCTCCATAAATGATTTTATCGGAGAACTCAAGCTCGTTCTTTGCTTGTTCAAAGAAAGGCTCACAAGCTGCTTTGTCAGTCGGCTCGCCAGTTGTCTTATCGTAGCAAGTTTCTCTTGTGAATACATAATCCTTTGTGATGAAGCTGCCATCTCGCAAAACAGCGAAATCACGTCGATTCTTCGAGAATAGATCGGACCCAAAATCGATGTTATTTTTAGTGTCGATTCCCAGCAGGTGAAGGATGGTCGGCTTTAGGTCAATCTGTCCGCCAACCGTAGTCATTGTCTTGCCCTCATGGCCAGGAATGTGGACGATCAGCGGCACTTGCTGCAGCTGAGTGCTTTCAAAAGGCGTAATTTCCTTGCCTAGATATTCACCCATCGCCTTATTATGATTCTCCGAGATCCCATAATGGTCACCATATAAAATGATGATGGAGTCTTCGTAAAGTCCCTCATCTTTCAAATCTTGTATAAACAGCTTAAGAGCCTCATCCTGATAACGAACAGTTGGGAAATAATTATTGACTGTCTTATCATTTGACGTATATGGTTCGATAAGGCGGTCTTCCTCATTCAGTTCGAATGGGAAATGGTTCGTCAATGTAATGAACTTAGAATAGAATGGCTTCGGCATAGCCTTCAAGTGGTCAACGGATTGTTGGAAGAACTCAATATCTTTCATGCCCCAGCCTACTGAATTTTCTTCTTCCACTTCATAATCAGGCAGCGAATAGAAGCGCTCGTATCCCAGTGATTGGTACATGATATCACGGTTCCAGAAGCTCTTGTTATTCGCATGCAGAGAAGCAGTGAAATATCCGTTTTCATTCAAAATTTCTGGTGTTGCTGTATATTCATTTCCGGAGTGCGTAAAGAATACTGCACCTCTGCTTAATGGATACAGTGAATTCTCAACCAGGAATTCAGAATCTGAAGTCTTTCCCTGACCAGTCTGATGATAGAAATTGTTGAAGTAATAACTTTCTTTTATGAAATCGTTCAGGAAAGGTGTAATTTCTTCTCCATTTACAGTCTGGTCTATGACAAAATCCTGTGTGGATTCCATGGAGATAAGTATCACATTTTTCCCTTTTGCAGCACCAAACATCTCATCGTCCGGGGGTAAATAATTTGCACGAACATAGTTGTCGATGTCAGCGAGCTCACTGCCATCAGCCATTGCTCTCTGTGCGGATGACTTCGATTGAAGGAAAGCATCATATAAGTGGTAATTGTATGTTCCGATATTTTTTACCAGCATTTCTCTGTCGAAAGTTCTCGTTAACAGCTGCGGACGCTCAGTTTCAGCCATTCCAAGATTAAAGAATGCAATCGCGATCGCCACAAGGAAGAAAGCTCTGCGGTCCACTTTGGAGTACTCGCGGAATACTATTATATTTGGCTTGATTTTTAATAAAATGGCCAACACGAGCAAATCAGCAAAATAAAACAAGTCACTTATATTGATTAATTCGGTGACACTGCTGCCCAAATCACTCATATTACTCGTTTGGAAAAGCACAGGAATCGTCAGGAAGTCATTGAAGAAACGGTAAAATACTACATTAGCGAACAAGACTGCGGAAACTATGAAACTTGTTATCAAAATGTAGCGTTTCTGGGCCTTTTCCTTCATGAACATGCTGATTCCCAGGATGACCATCAAGAAGCTTAAGGGATTCATGAGCAGAATGATTTCCTGTCTCCAGTTTTCAATTTTTATATCAAAGCTAGTTTTATAGGCAATATAAGTCTTTAGCCAAAGCAGGATTGTCGCAATCGCAACAATAGATGCTTTAGTCCAGGTATTTTTCTTCATTTGCTTGTTACCTCCCTGTCAAAAATAACAGATATGGGAATTTTTAGGTTATTTTTTCCACTTGCTCAAGAATCAAAGATAATCTTAATACTTTTTTTTCTAAAAAGCAAACAAAATCAAAGTAAAAAACCATAGACCAATTACTGTGATTTTCCACTATTTTAGACGAAATAAACCTATAAAAGTTTCAGGAATGTCCAAATTCCGAAAATTGAAACTTTATACACATAAAAAAACAGGGAGTATTCTCACAGAAAACTCCCTGTTACCAGTTATTCTTGCCCAATTTTGTTCTTGACCAGCCATGCTGCGCCAATCACACCTGCATCATTTCCCAATGTGGCGATACTGATTTCAGTTGATTGTGCTACTCGAGGAAAAGAGTTGCGCAAAAATTGTTCTTTTATTGGATTGAGAAGGATATCACCAGCTTTTGAAACTCCGCCCCCTAGCACGATTTTTTCCGGATTCAGGGTATTGGCGATATTTGCAAGTGCAATACCTAAATGCAAAGCCACTGAGTCAACGACCTTCAGCGCCAATGAATCGTTTCTTTTGGCAGAATCGAAAACATCTTTAGCTGTAACATAGCCTGTCTCCTTATAAACTGCTGCCAGTTCTCCATTTGAAGCTTCTTTGTTCAAGGCTTCAGTGGCAATCCTGACAATTCCAGTTGCGGATGCAATTGTTTCAAGGCACCCTGTTTTACCGCAGTTACACGGCGCTCCACCTTCAGCCAATGAAGTGATATGGCCTATTTCACCAGCCGCACCGCTTACCCCGTGAACGATATCACCATTCGTGATCACACCGCCGCCTACCCCTGTCCCCAGGGTGACACATACAAGATCCTTGGCGCCATTTCCTGCACCTTTCCACATTTCCCCCAGTGCCGCACAGTTAGCATCGTTATCGATTACGGCCGGAAGCGAGGTTTCGACTTCAAGCAAGTCTTTCAAAGGATAAGGTTCTTTCCATCCAAGGTTCACTGCTTCAAAAATCACACCAGTCGCAAGATCCACTGGACCAGGAGCACCCATGCCGATTCCGATGATTTCACTCTTTGAATGACCTAATTCCTCGAGTTTCGCATCAATCGCCTTAGCAATATTAACGGTAATATTCTTCCCTCCGTCTGAGACATCTGTTGGGATCTCCCATTTATGCATAATTTCACCGTACATGCTTATGACAGCAAGTTTGGTTGTTGTACCTCCTAAATCTACACCTACAAGCCATTTCTCAGCCATTTTCTGTCACCTTTTCTCATTTGCGTTTTTTTTCTGTTTCCATCCGGATTTCCTGGCGTAAAAGCAAAATCGCAGTCTGGTAGTCTTTTGTCTCAATCAATTGGGAATTATAAAGTTCTTTCAGTTCGGCGGTCATGAGTTCTAAATCCGCCACTCTGTCACCTATGTAAATAATTGTCCCGAATTTTTTCAGGAACTGCTGGATGTCATAAATCGTTTTCAATGTAATCCCCTCAATGTTTGTGAAAATTAGAGCATGTTTCCATTACTTAAGTATAAAGGATACTCAATGCCTCCTCAAGTATGCTGGAGAAGATTTTATGACAAATACGAAAGCGTTTTATGCGTTTGTTAAGATTTTCGAAATCATGCTTAATATGATTAGCACCGAATGTACCTTATGTGTTTGGATTACCCTTCATAAGGGTACGATTCTCGCTTAATTGTACCCTTATAGACTGTAATTGCCCTTCATAAGGGTACGATTCTCGCTTAATTGTACCCTTATAGACTGTAATTGCCCTTCATAAGGATACGATTCTTGCCTAATTGTACCCTAATAGACTGCGTTTGCCCTTCATAAGGGTACGTTTCTCGCCTAATTATACCTTTATATACTGCGTTTGCCCTTCATAAGGGTACGTTTCTCGCTTAATTGTACCCTTATAGACTGTAATTGCTCTTCATAAGGGTACGATTCTCGCTTAATTGTACCCTTATCGAATGGGCTGCACCTTCATAAGGGTACGATTCTCGCCTAATTGTACCCTTATCGAATGCGTTTGCCATTCATAAGGGTACGATTCCCACATAATTGTACCCTTATAGACTGTAATTGCTCTTCATAAGGGTACGATTCTCGCTTAATTGTACCCTTATAGACTGCGTTTGCCATTCATAAGGGTACGTTTCTCGCTTAATTGTACCCTTATCAAATGCGCTGCACCTTCATAAGGGTACGATTCCCTCCAAATATAGCTCTTTTTTTCGATAAATAAAACACCTGACAATGCTGTCAGGTGTTCAGATTGTATACAAACTCTATTGAAATGTACAAGTGCTGCTCTTCTATCTTACCGATCTGGATCCTGCGGTTTCAATATCCGCGGCCTTCTATTCTTTAGTGGAATGGGTGACCGGACGAGGACGTCGCGGAACGCCCTCGGGTTGAAAGGAATGAACGGCCACAAGTAAGGTACACCGAAGGATTTCATTCTTGCGAGCAAGATGATGAACAGCACGATCCCAATCAGGAATCCGTATAGTTGGAATGCTGCAGTCAATATAAGCAGGAATATCCTTACAAGCCTGTTTGCCAGGCTCATTTCATAACTTGGAGTTGCGAAGGTTCCAATTGCCGCGATTGCAAGGTAAAGGATGACTTCATTTGTAAGAAGGCCAACTTCGACCGCCACTTGCCCAATCATCAAGGCAGCGACAAGGCCAAGCGCCGTTGCCAGGGAGGTCGGTGTATGAATCGCGGCCATCCTGAGTATATCGATTCCAATTTCAATTAGGAAAAACTGTAAAAACAAAGGGATTTGACCAGGATCATTCGGGCCAATAAAGGCCATCTTTTCAGGCAGCAAATCGGGTTTGACTGCGAACAGATACCATAAAGGAAGCAAAAACAAAGATGCCCAAACAGCCATAAACCGTACCATTCTCAGATATGCACCGACAAGCGGTTTATTTCGGTACTCCTCGGCATGCTGCAAATGATGCCAAAAGGTTGTCGGAGTAATCAGGACACTGGGTGATCCATCAACAATGATGCAGACATGCCCTTCATACAAATGGGTTGCCGCAGTATCTGGCCGCTCTGTATACCTCACTGTGGGAAATGGATTCCAATGCTGTCCCGAGATAAACTCCTCGATTGTTTTCTCCCCCATCGGCAATCCGTCCGTATCAATCTTACTGATGGAGTCCTTTACTTTCTTGACCATTTCGGGATCAGCAATATCTTCTATGTAACAGACCACTATATCGGTTTGCGACCTCCTGCCTACCTGCTGATACTCCATTCTTAAAGTGCGGTCACGGATTCTCCTTCTTGTAAGCGCAGTATTGAAGACCAATGTCTCCACGAACCCGTCTCTCGAACCTCTTACTACCCTTTCTGTATCTGGTTCCTGCGGTCCTCGGACAGGATAGGTTCTTGCATCGATCAGGATGATTTCCGCGACTCCATCTACCGCTAGTGCCGTTGGGCCGGCCAACACCATATCCGCTACCTTATCAAGATCGTCAGTCGTTTCTACCTCTACATAAGGTATGTACGTCTTGACCAGCTTCTTGAGGGTTTCCACGTCCAATGCTCCTGGCTCAAGCTTCGCCAGTAATTGCATGATATAGAGCAGGATATCATCTTTTACAAATCCATCAACTAGAAACAATGCCATTTCTCTGCCAGCGTACTCGACGTCCAGCTGGATGACATCAAAACTTTTGCCAATTCCGAGTTCTTCTCTTAAAAACTTAATATTTTCTTTTAGGTTCTCATGTACGGGATGCGTTACTTTTTCTGCCATATTAACCAAACACCTTTCATTATGGCTCTTTTATAAACTTTGTTGTTATATCCAAAGAGCTTATCGCAGAGCTTGATCAGGAACGAATTGAAAAGAGAACTTAGCAATTATTGCGTGAGCAGTCAGTCAAATAAAAGCTGCCCAGTATTTTCCTGTCCACTTCTTTCACCATCTTAGACAAATAAAGAGAAAATCATACTTAATTGCATGTGTTCAGGACAAGTATCATATAGTGGTTATACCGACTCCTGACAATATTGAAAAGGGTGAGCTGATGAAAAAGTTTTTATTTTTGGGTATTAGTGCACTGGCTTTAGCAGTCTCTGCTTTGATGATCCAGCTTCAGAATATTAACAGTACGGAGGAGACCATCACTTTCTTCCCATTGAATGATGCAGTAAAGTATAAAAGCGCAAGCACGTCGTTAACGTTACAAAAAGATAAAAAGAATAATAAACATGTAGTTGATTGGAAGGTACAGTCAACTTTGGACCAGGATGCATACTTGAGACAGGATATGGGGCTCTTGTTTGTAAATGGTCTATTGAAAGGAAAGTTTGCCAAGTGGGAGCAGGAGACAGCGGATTTAGAGCAGCAAGATTTCATTTCACACGGGGAAAGCGCAAAATATGACGCCATCACTTTTCATTATTCGGAACTTCATGGTGACGGGGATAGAATCACAAGCTCGCAGAGGATGTCTGATGATATGCTATATGTAATTGATTCTCCTTTCAGCCCACTTCAGTCCTTTTCGGTCGCTAAAAGCAAACAGGAGAAAGAATGGAAGAAAGTTCTTGACCAGAGCGTAAGTAACACTCTTACTAAAAGCTTAAGCAAGGCAGAAAAAAAGTATAAGTTCAAAGCAGTGAATTATATAACTGTACCGCTCGATACAATCAGACAGTACGAAGACCAGCCTTTAAAAGGTTTTACACAAAAGGAAACTGCCAATATTCTCGGGAAGCTCTGGGAAGGATTATATAAAAATTATTACCTGGGCATAAAAAAAAGCGATGGCACTGTCGTTGATCCGTTTGACAGTACCATGCCTATGATTCTGGTTTCAAGAGATAAAAGCCATCTGCTGGTTGTGACACAAACTGCTACTGGTGAGAGCATCGTACTTAAGCAGCTTCTTCAAGGTAGCGATTGATCTGCTCAAGTGTAGTACGGTAACTTTCCTGCCCTGGATTTAACTCTACCGCTTTTTCAGCATAAATTTTGGCTTCCTTCAGGCTTTTTTCATCGAAATAAATCAGGGCCAAATTATAATAGGCTTCGTGGAAATCAGGAGCCATTTCAATCACCTGAAGAAGATTGCTTTTGGCATTCTCAAGCCTGGCCAGCTTGATTTCGGTATAGGAAAGCATAAATAAGGATTCGGCCGAAAGTGTTTCCAGCTGGCGATAATCTGTAAGCAGCTCATTGGCCTGCTCATACTCTTCCTCTTTTATATGCTGTTGTGCAAGAACCAATATTGATCTTTCATCTACTAAATTAGCTTTGCCGCTGAAACCATACTGCAATGATAAAAAAATGGCCGCAACGGAAATAACCAGGAATGCTCCTTGAAGCATGGGGCGTTTCTTCTTGGGAAGGTGGAAAATACCTGCCGAGGCAAACCCTCCAACAAGCCCTCCTATATGGCCTGCATTATCGATTCCGGGAATGGTAAAGCCAAAAGCAAGGTTGATGCCAAGGACTACAAGAATATTCAGTCCCAATGTCCTCCAAAAAAGCCTTGGCTTCGCGACACCAAAATAAAGTAAAGCGCCAAAGCAGCCAAAAATCGCACCGCTCGCTCCTGCAGAAAGATTCGGGCTGAAGATGAAGCTGGCCAGCACACCGCTAAAGCCAGAAAAGGTATATATAAACAAAAACCTCAAATTGCCGTAAAGCCGTTCAACCATCGTTCCTAAATAGTATAAAGCGAGGGTATTCATGAACAAGTGGAGCAATCCAATGTGGATGATAATCGGTGTGAAAAAGCGCCACCACTCTCCCTCAAGTATCAGCGGGTTGAACTTCGCACCGAATTTTATCAATGTTGATGTATCTGTGCTTCCTCCTGCTGCCTCAAGAACCAAGAACATCAACACCTGCACAATAATAAATAGGTAGGTAAAAAAGGGCTTTCCATAATTAAATACGGATTGCTCTTCTTTAGCTCGGCCAACTGCACTGGAGAGGGCATTTTTTTTAGTGGACTCTACATCATTAACAGAAAATTCCTCTGCCAGCTCAATCCCTATAGCACCATCAAACCGGTTTTCTATTTTGCTTATTGCTTCAGACGCATTTGCTCGTTCTACTACTATGGAATCGACCGTTACCTTTCCATTTTCCGAAAGGACCGGTTCGGCGATCCTGAACTCATAATCATCTACTGGGGGATACGCACTAAAGTAAAGATTAAGAATCTTCAAGTTTCCTTTAGCCAGTTTCCTGCGGATTCTGTCACCATTCTCCGCAGCCATTCCGATATCGCGAAGCAGCCAGTTGCTCCAATCAAGATTATATTGCAGCAGGCGAACAACCTGCGAATGCTTGTTTTCTGTTTTTTCCAGCCACAGCTCTCCATGTTCCTGCGATAGCTGGAGGATACGATACTCCTTCTTCACAATCAGGAATTCCGCGACCTTCCAAAACAAATACTCTTCCAAAAAAGCCAACTTCTCCCCTACTTTCCTGCTCCGGTCCCAGCCGTTAATATGTATTTTATCTTTCCTCTATATAATGATTATAAACTAAAGCTTCATCACCAAGATATTAATAGCCCTCCGAAACAGAAAAAGACCCGACAAGGTCTTTTACTGAGGCTCTTTTCGTAAACGTTGCAGCTTTCTCAACAAGAGTAAAAAAACCGGCACCTGGGTTTTTACAAGTATGACCGTAAATTTCCATTAGAAATATCCTCGAAATGAGCCCCGATACCTTTATTAATTCGAATACTTGTATAGGTTCGAAAAGCAACAATCAATGCGATAACAGCCTTTACTGAAACTCTGAAGGTCCTGAGAATAATGAATCCATCATTTTGCTTCTAATACCAGGCATGCCCATGATTGAACCCACAGCCACCCGGCGTAAAAACCTGTTGCCAAGTAGCATATTCATGAGCCGGTACCTATTCTCAAAAACAAAATATCCTGCCAGTCCAAGCATGAAGATAGAGACCATTTTCCTTACCATATAAATCCCTCCCTTTTTATTTTGGCAATATATCCAACTATTTATCCACCCGTCTTTAAAATACTGCATCAAAAGATGTATATATAATAGAAGAAAGCGGTTACATAACAGTGAATAAAATAATGGGCTGCAGTAATCAGCAGCCCATTTTTCTATCCTTTTATGACAGGCTCCATGACTTTCCTTAACACTTCTACAGAATGGGCAAATTTCTTTTGTTCATCTTCATCCAGGGACAGTTCGACAATTTCCCGGATGCCGTTGCGATTGACGATAGCTGGAACTCCGATATAGATATCTTCATGGCCATATTCACCGCTTAGGTGTGCTGAAACTGTCAAAATCGAGTTTTCATCCTGGAGAATCGCTTTAGTCAACCGGACAAGACCCATGGCAATTCCATAATAGGTAGCACCTTTACGCTGGATGATATGATAGGCAGCATCACGTACATTCGTAAAAATTTCCTCGAGGTCATCGTGCTTATAATGCTCCTGGTCTTTCATCATTTTGGCGATCGGCTTACCGCCTATGTCAGCATGACTCCATACAGGCAATTCCGTATCACCATGTTCACCTATGATATAGGCATGGACGTTCCGGGTATCTACTTTGAAATAGTCTCCTAGCAAGAAGCGGAATCTTGCGGTATCCAGTATTGTCCCTGAACCTATTACGCGTTCTTTTGGCAGGCCGGAGTATTTCCATACAGCATATGTGAGGATATCGACAGGGTTAGTTGCGACAAGAAAAATCCCGTCAAAACCGCTGGCCATGATTTCATCGACAATGCTTTTAAAAATTCTAGAGTTCTTTTCCACAAGATCGAGCCTTGTTTCTCCTGGTTTTTGATTGGCTCCTGCACATAGCACAACCAAATCTGCATCTTTGCAATCAGCATACGAACCAAACCAGATTTTCGTCTGGGAAGGAGCAAACGCCATACCATGGTTTAAATCCATTGCGTCCCCTTCTGACTTTTCCTTGTTAAGGTCAACAAGCACTAACTCTTCAGTTACTCCCTGATTGACCATCGCAAATGCGTAACTTGAACCAACGAAGCCTGTTCCAACCAGGACAACACGGTTTACATGATTTTTCATCTAGATACCACCTTGTTTAATTTACTCGTTAATTAGATTGTACTTTTTCTTTGCAGCTGAATATAGGGCTAATAATCTTAGTAAACGTTATCATTATAAACATTTTGTTACATTTCAATTCTATAAGTTTAGCCTTGATTGGAGCTTCTATGTCTGGATCACTTCATAACCAATAAACCAGAAGAACGAACAAAGTTTCTGATTGTTTTAAAGGATGTTATATAATGCCATTCCCATAATAGCCACAGTAAGACCTGAGATAAAATTAACAGCGTCGTTGTTTATTCTGCTAAAGCCTGATATCTGTTTAGTTGGAATGGAGCAATGGGTCAATTTTTCAGTAGGCAAATGACAGCGGACACATTGGAATCCTGCCTGAAGGTAGGCACCAAGCAATGTATCCAGCAACGACCCTGCCAATCCGAAAATAAATACCAGGATTACCCAGACAGGTTCCACACTCAACATGTAACCAGCGATTAAAGCGATTACCAGGGAACCAGCTGCAGATGCTAATGTTCCATATCCTGAAACTGCACCCGAGGTTCCACTTGGCACCCTTTTAAAGGATTTGATCGATACTGGCTGCTGTTTGCTTAACACGCCCAGTTCTGAAGCCCATGTATCTGCATTGGCACTGGCGATGGAGATTGCAAGTACCATGAGCCAAACCGGGTCGGGTGCAATAAAGTTTGCAAGACCCGCTAATGCTGCAGTTCCCCCATTGGCAGCTACCTGGGCCCAATCCCTTGCCGACCCTTTCTCATGCAATTCACCCAGGTGTTCCTTTCGTTTGCTTTTATACCTTGACAGCAAGCTCGAGGTAATAAAGAAAGCCCCCATCAATAGAAGTCCCCTTAAACCGAAACCGGCCCATATGAACAATCCGGTAAAAAAAGCGGCAAAAGCTCCCGATGGTTTCAAAAATTTAAAATATCCTGAAGATGCCGAGAATATTGCGATAAATCCAATTACCAAGAGCTGGTCAGTCTCCAATGATGATAACTCCCTCGCTGGTGATGATTTTTTTCACAGCGATATCATGGCTTTCAACGGGAACTTGAGAAAGAATCTGGTCTTTAAACGCCAGAGAAACCGTTTTTCCCCGATAGTTTGCCAGAAAACGGTCATAGTATCCTCCACCGAACCCAAGCCTATAGCCGTTCTTTGAAAAAGCGAGTCCTGGGACGACCACTAAGTCTATCTCATCAGAGTCTACTGGATTCGTTTCGGAAACAATCGGCTCCAATAAACCATAGTAGACTGATTCAAGTTCAGAAAATTGCTTCAGTTCCCTGAAATCCAATTTTCGTGACTTCGGTTCGCATTTTGGAACGACCATCCTTTTCCTCTGCTCCCAGCCCTTCCTGATGATTTGAAACGTATCTACTTCCGGAGCTTTCGAAACAGTAACCGCCACTGTTGAAGCTTCCATCCATTCGTCACTTTTAAATAGCTGCTGTGCAATCTTGTAAGACTGGTCTTCATATTGAGGCAGGCTAATCTCTGATAACATTGCTATAATGTTCTTTCTCAGATCTTTTTTTGCATCCATTCATGCTTCCCCCCAAAGGTTATAGGCTATTTTATGTATTGATCTCTGCACATCTGTATGAATTATATATTTTAACAATACCATTCCTGCCAGCATCGGAGAAATGATTTATAGGTTTTTAGACAAACAAAAAAGCAGCTGGGAAAAATCCCGCTGCTTATTTTGTTTCGCGATGTGTAGTCGCGCGCTTATCTCTAGAGCAGTATTTCTTAAGCTCAAGACGATCTGGGTTGTTACGCTTATTTTTTTTAGAAATATAGTTGCGCTCTCCGCATTCTGTGCAAGCTAATGTAATATTTACACGCATGTAATTTCCCTCCAAACTATTCGAGCTAGGTTCGTGCATACGACTTTTCTATAATATCACTTTTTGTCGTGAATTGCTAGTGTGTTTTTTAAAAGCATTGCATTCAAATGAACAACTGTATTTTTTTCATTTCCTTCGATCATCCAGCAGCTGCTTTTTTGTGTTTCACGGGGGTTCATTTTCAAATCGAGCGAAAACAGGCTTGCTGCAGTTCCCTTTGCCATTGGCTGATAATTAAGCTTACCTGATTTCCGGCAATTCCAAAGCCGTTCTGTGCTCACATTCCATATCGGCTGAACTGTACACTGCTTCATACTCCCATTGCTATTTAAACCATTTACGAGATAAACCCTTTTATCTGCAAAATGGAAGATGACATTTTCATTTGGTGAGACAAAGCTGAATTGTTCATTGGCGCTTTCTGCATGGCGCTGCATCAGGATTAACCTCGCTTCTTTGCCAACTTTGGAATGATTCGTCACATAAAGATCGAAAAAATCAACCCTTGAATGAACATTTGCCTGTTTGATTCTTATCGACAAATCTTCCTGCGGCAGGAGTTTCTCCGTCATATTCCCAAGCCAATACACTTTTCCATTCACCCATATGCCTGGACTAAAAATCAATGGTTTCCTGCTCCGTCCGAAGTTCTCTTCATTATCGATCTGGAGATAAGCATTCATCTTCATTTAATACCCTCCTTTTGGCAATTTTTTGATAGCGCTCTTATATACAGTGTATCTGTAGCCCTTGCATTTTGTGCCCAACTAAATTTTTCATTGATTGATTCCAAAGCGTTTCGGCCGATTTCCTCAGAACAGGCTTCATTTTCAAGAATCCATTCGATAATGCGGACAAGATTTTTTTCATCCCCTGGCTGCATATAAAAACCTGTTTTATAATCCTCTATCAATGTTTGCATGCCCCCGGTTTTTGCCACGACTGTCGGGACACCTGCAGCAAGTGTCTCAGCAGCTGCAAGTCCAAATGGTTCATAACTGCTGGCAAAAACAGCGATATCAGCTCTCATCATCAAGCTGTTCCGGATATCTTCATTAACGAAGCCGATAAAATGGACAAACCCATCCAGTCCCAGCTCCTTAACCTTTTGCCTGTACCATTCTAATAAGGGCCCATTACCTGCTACCACAAAACATAGATCCTCGACCTTCATCTTCAAGAGGTCTGCAGCCGCAATCAAGGTTTGAAATCCTTTTTCCTTAACGATTCTTCCTATGGAGTAAACCATTTTCTTTCCTTTTAAAAACGGATATAACTCTTCAATATCTAAAGGGGGCTGCTCCAATTTTTCTGACATTGCCCCATTCGGAATGACCGAAATCTTGTTATTGGGGACTTCAAATAAAGAGAGGATCTCAGCTTCCATAAAGTCACTGCATACAATAATTTCATCTGCATCACGGCAGAGTTCCTTTTCTTTCTTTGAAATAAATTGCTGAAGATCGGAAAAAATGCCTTTATTACGGCCAAATTCCGTGCCATGCACGGTTGCAATCAGTGGTATCTCCAATTTTTTGCTGAGAAACTTTGCAGCGGGTCCTGTCATCCAATCATGGGTGTGGACAAGATCGAATTTAATGTGGTTGGCGATATTCAATACTTCTTCAATGATTGCCACATTCAACCCGGCCATCCAGGAGAGGAAATCCGTGTCCTGGTCATTAATTGGATTTACCCGGTGGATATGTACATTTCCTTGATAGTCATATTCTCGGCTATCATCCGGTCTGCTCGTTAGAACGTGAATTTGCTGATTTCTGTTGCCAAGTTCAGTTGCCAGTGCATGTACATGTCTGGCAAGCCCGCCTATTATATGGGGGGGATATTCCCATGAGAGCATCAAAATAGTTTTCTCTTTTTGATTCTCGATGCCTTTCAATTGAAGATGCTCCCTTCAAGATTCTCATAATAGGTGTAGGTGCTTACCTTCCCAACCCATCCGGGTGAAGGTGGCTGCCCCGCCGTTAACTGGATCTTGCCATCCTGAATAATCGAATTTGATTTTAATAATGGCAAAAATGTCTCTGAACTGCGCTTAACTCCTAATTCAACATAATAATTACCTGTTGGCTTGATTCCCTTGAACACCCAGCTTGACACTCCTTGACGAAGAATGACCTCATGGAGGACTCTACTAGAACCATGCTCAATTAAGCGCAGGCCCTTGATGACCTGGTCTTCCGGTATATAAAAATATTCGCAGATGAACTGGACTTTTTCATCCTGCAGCTGCCAGTAAACCAGCAGCTTTCCAGGCGAAAGGCTTATCGCAACTAACTGGTCCTGAAGCTTGTATATTTTTTGATCCTTCTCTGTCACGATGCACCCCCAAATGAATCATTATATTAATGGAATTGAAAATATATTCGTTAAATTTATGTTAGCATGTTCCTCTGCCAGCCACAATGAACGCAAATTGTCGCAATTTGCAGCTTGCTGAATACTCTGTGCTTAACTCTCCAATTATTTTTCAATAGTCTATTAGGATTACAAATATGGAGGGAATTCGACAGCCTTTACAGTGACTGGAAATCATAATAAGACAAATCTATCATTTTTTTTCAGGAAAAAAATATAAATCGAATTTTCCTGCCTTGAATGGTAAACTAATTCTATGTGTTCTAATAACAGCTCGGGAGGAATAACAGATGGGCTATATAATCATCAGCCTTTTTGTCCTGGCCGCGCTTCTTTTCGCACTTTCTTTCTTTTTGAAAGATCCATACAAAGAATTGCGCGAAGAAATCGACCAGCTGACAATCCAGCAAATCCAGGATTTATACCAGATCAAGAAGAAGCTTAAGGTACTGGAGGAAGAACTGCTTGTAAACGATACAACTCTGGAAAAGCAATCTTCATTCAATACTGGCAAAAAGCAAATTCACGATATCATAAAAAATCAGGTATGGTCGCTTGCCCAGCAAGGGATGGATATAAACCAAATTGCAAAGCAATCATCTCTTACGAACCAGGAAGTTCAGGAGATCATTAATGAATTTGTTGATAAAGGACAGATCGTATGAATAAAAGAACAGCGCAAGCATTCGCGTTAGGACTCATTTTTGCAGCAATTTTTCTCTGGGCAGGCAGCAGCGTGATTGCTGAAAAAGAACCAAAGAAGAAAGTTGTTGCGGTGTCAGAAGCAATGAAGATACTTGAAGAAAAGGGCTATAAGGTGTTGAGCAGCGCCGAGTTTGCTGAACTAAACGAGAAAAAAGCAGAAGTTGTGAAAGAAGAAAAACCGAAAGAAGAAGCCACTGAAGAAAAGGCCGAGGAAGTTAAAGAGGAGAAGCCATTTACTCTCATTATCGCTGGTGGCATGTCACCTGGTGATGTCGCGACGATGCTGGAAAGTCAAGGGATCATCGATGATGAAACCAAATTCGAGCGGTTCCTTATTGATAAGGGTTACCACACAAAGGTACAAATCGGCAAGTATGAACTGAAAAGCGGCCTGGATTATCACCAAATCGCGAAAATCATCACGAAAAATCGATAATTACGCAGCGCCCTCTCTGGAGGGTCTTTTTTTTGTACAAAAAAGAGAGGGAATCCCCCTCTCTTTCGAATGCTTATTGATTCAGATCGTACCGCTTCCCTTTTACCAGATAAAATACATTTTCAGCGATATTCGTAACGTGATCTGCTGAGCGTTCAAGGTAACGGCTGATAAATGAAAGCTGAGTGATTTGCGCCAGCTGTTCTGGCTTGGTTTGAGCAAGGCTCAAAAGTTCCTTTATTGTCTCTCCATAAAGGTCGTCAACCTGGTCATCCATTTGTGCTACTTGTCTTGCTTTGCCAAGGTCCTCTTCGTTATAGGCTTCTAACGATAACTTTAGCATCTCAACTGAGATCTTGTGCATTTGCTTGATGTGCTCAATGGGTTTAACAAGCGGTTCTTTACCAATCCTGATTGTAGACTTGGCAATATTGACGGCAAAGTCCGCCATTCTCTCGATATCCGTCGCAATTTTGATCGCAACAATCAACCGTCTTAAATCCACAGCAACTGGCTGCTGCTTAGCGATCAATAAAATCGCAAAATCATTGATTTCTTCTTCCAGTATATTAGCTTCCGCATCATCTTCAAGGATTTTCAAAGCAAGTTCGATATCCTTGTTTTCAAGGGCTTCCAGCGACTGGTTAAGTGCGTTGACCGCAAAGTTTCCAAGCTCCAGCAATTTTCCGTGCAATGTCTTCAGGTCTTCTTCAAACTTCCCTCTAACTACCATGCATCCTCATCCTTCCAATGAAATTTCAAGATTAAAAATCAACCGAATCGTCCAGTAATATAATCTTCTGTCCTCTTGTCTGATGGATTGGAGAAGATCTTATCCGTCTGGGCAAATTCAATGACTTCCCCATTCAGGAAGAATGCAGTCTTGTCAGAAATACGGGCAGCCTGCTGCATATTATGTGTAACGATTATGATACTATAGTCTTTCTTCAATTCCTGTACCAGTTCCTCGACCTTCAAGGTGGAAATCGGATCAAGTGCAGATGTAGGTTCGTCCATCAGGATGACATCCGGTTCAATGGCCAGAGCACGTGCGATACAGATACGCTGCTGCTGCCCGCCTGACAAGCCGTATGCATTCTGGTTCAAACGGTCTTTAACATCATCCCAGATTGCAGCACCTCTTAAGCTCTTTTCAACAATTTCATCAAGGATTTTCTTATCGCGGATTCCATGGATCTTAGGGCCATAAGCGATATTATCATAAATGGATTTAGGGAATGGATTCGGTTTTTGGAACACCATGCCGACACTCGTTCTTAAATCCTCAACCTGATAGGCTTTATCAAGGATATTTCTCCCTCTGTATAAAATCTCTCCGGAAATCTTTACAGTAGGGACCAGCTCAACCATTCTGTTCAATGTTTTGATGTATGTCGATTTACCACAGCCGGACGGCCCAATAATTGCTGTTACTTCATTCTCATTGATCGCCAGGTTAATATTTTTCAACGCGTGACCTTCTCCATACCACAGATTAAGATCCTTTGTTTCATATACAACCTTTTGAGCATCCTCTTTCACCATGTTTGCATTTACAGTCGTATTCGCCTTATCTGTTACTACTGACATATGTTAAAACCTCCCAGACTAATATCTCTTTTGGAATTTATTACGGATCAAAATGGCAATTGAGTTCATCACAAACAAAACGAGCAACAGAATGACAATCGTTGCAGCTGCCAGGTTAGCATACTCAGCAACCAGTGCAGAGTCAATTGTCCAGTAATAAATTTGTACTGGCAATATCGTGAATTTGTCAAAGATTCCATCTGGAATAGGTATTAACAGTGCAGGAATGCCTATAACGACAAGTGGTGCAGTTTCCCCAATAGCACGTGACAGAGCAAGAATAACTCCAGTGAGGATTCCAGGCAATGCAGCTGGCAAAACGACATTCTTGATTGTCTGCCATTTAGTAGCGCCCATGCCAAAAGATGCTTCCCGGAGGAATTGGGGAACAGCCCGAATCGCTTCCTGGCTTGCCACCACAACGACTGGCAGTACGAGCAATGCCATCGTCAATCCGCCGGCCAGTACAACTGAACCTAAATCTAGGGTCCTAGCAAACACAGTCAAGCCAAGAATCCCGAAAACAACGGAAGGAACCCCTGCCAGATTAGAGATGTTCGTCTTAATGAATGAAGAAATACGGCCTTTTGTTGCGTATTCTTCAAGATAAATCGCTGTTCCAATTCCAAGAATCATCGTTACTGGAGCCACTACAACCATTAGCCAAAGAGTTCCGGTAATCGCTCCCCAGATACCGGCTCTTTCAGGGTCAGTAGATAGTCTATTCATCAGGAAATCGACATTGATCCATGGTAATCCATCTTTTAAAACACGGTAGATTAAGACAACCAAAACGATCAGGCCGAAAAGCGTGGCAAGCAAAAATAGTCCTTTTGCAAAGTTGTTTGCAAATAACCTGGTACCCATTTTTTTCTGGACTTGAGTCGAATCTACATATTTCATCTTAATATTCCTCCCTGAACTTGCGAGAGATATACTGAGCGATAAGGTTCATGATCAGTGTGAACACAAATAATGTCATAGCAACAGCATAAAGACTGTAGTATAAGGTTGTGCCGGCAGCCGCCTCGCCGCCAGTGACTTCAACAATATACGCCGTCATAGTCTGCATCGATTGTGTAACATCGAAGGTGAAGTTCTTTGAACTGCCGCTGGCTATCGCCACAATCATCGTTTCGCCAATAGCCCTGGAAATTCCAAGCACAAATGAGGCAATGATTCCTGAAATTGCTGCCGGGATGACAACCTTCCATGTTACCTCGAGCTTGGTGGCACCGAGAGCCAAGGCACCTTCCCTCATGGCGTTCGGTACAGAACTCATCGCATCTTCCGATAAAGATGCAACCATCGGAATGATCATGATTCCCATTACGATACCCGGGCTCAATATATTTGTCGGTTCCAGGCCGGGAATAAATGATCTCAATAGCGGTGTTACAAAAGTAAAAGCAAAGAAACCATAAACGATGGTCGGGATCCCTGCTAAAATTTCAAGGATGGGCTTTAATAACCTTCGAGTCTTTTCAGAGGCATACTCACTTAAGAAGATCGCAGTCATGAGTCCCACCGGAATAGCTACAAGCATTGCAATTACAGTGGAGATGAGAGTGCCTGTAAGCAAAGGTAATACGCCAAATACTGCATTTTCACCCAGAGGCTTCAATTTAGTGCCTGTGAAGAAGTCTATAAAAGGAACAGCCCTAAAAAAGGCAATCGTTTCGGTCAATAATGTAAGTACAATTCCAATTGTCGTAAAAACTGAGATTGCTGCAATCCCAAATAATATCTTTGGTATTAATTTTTCAGTTGTATTTGTGATGCTTTTAGTTCTTTTCTTTTCCTGTATGATTTCACGAACATTCAACTCTTGGCCGTGATTTCGGACAACGCTTTTTGCCACGCGAATAACCCCTTTCATCCTTCTCATCCAAGGAAGGACTTTTCCTTATAGTACCCAAGGGAAAATAAAGTAACATATTTACACGCAAGAAGATGAGAAGCTTAGACCTCTCATCTCCTCATGTGCCTGGTTTTTACTTCTTCATGCCATTTAATGTATCAAGAACAGCTTTTACATCTTCGTCAGCTAAAGGTGCGAAGCCAGTGTCTTTCGCAACATCCTGTGCATTGTTCATTGTGTAAATAGCATAATCAAGTACTTGTGGTTTTTCTTTCGCATTGTTCACGTTTAAGTAAGTGAACACCGGACGTGTGAATGGTGCATAGTCGCCATCTTCTTTGATTGTGTCAAGAGACGGCTCTACAGGGCCATTGCCGAAGTCCACTTTTACTGCAGAAAGCTTATCTTTGTTGCTTTCATAGTAACCATAACCAAAGAAACCAATTGCATTTTTATCTTTTGATACTAGATCTACAAGTGTTGAGTAGTCTTGCTGCAGATTGATACCTTCAACTAAATCTTGTTCTTCTAGGATATTTTCGAACATAAACTCGTAAGTACCGTGGTTTTCGTTGGGGCCGTATGTCTTGATTTCTTCATTCGGGAATTCGGCACGGACATCAGACCATTTTTTCTTTCCAGCGCTAGCAAGGAAAATATCTTTAACTTCTTGTTCGGTAAGCTCAGTAGCCCAGTCATTGTCTTTATTGATGACGATTGTAATCCCATCAAGTGCAACTTTCATTTCTTGTACTTCTATACCAAGTTTTTCAGCTTCTGCTTTTTCTTCTTCCTTAATCTGGCGAGAAGCATTGTTGAAGTCTGTTCCATCTTCTGCAAGGAATTTCTTGAAACCGGCCGATGTTCCGGAGCGGCTTACTTCAACGGAGACATTTTCTTGTTCTCCCATATAGTTTTCAGCCATTCGTGCCATGAAAGGATAAACTGTTCCTGATCCGTCGATGACCACGCTGCCTTCTAGTTCTTCGCCATTTCCACCTTCGTTATCTCCACCGCCGCATGCAGCAGTGAATACCATAACAGCTGCCAGCGTTATAAACAGGCTCATCTTTTTAAGACTTTTCATTCTTTTATTCCCCCTACGAGATGTGGATGTTATGTCCTACAGAAATAAGAATACTTTCTTTTTTTTAACGTTGTTTTAACTGAATGTAAAGGTTTTGTAAATTCGGTTGATTTTTGTGTAATTTTGTCGAATTAGATAAAAGAGGGTTGTCCAGTTGCTGATAGTATACCCAGCATGAACAAAAAAAAACTGCCTCAAAAGAGACAGTTAAGACCTTCATTATTCTTCTGTTTCATCTTCAATTTCTTCTAAAAGCTCCGTTCCTTCTTCTTTTTCTTCAATTTCCTGAATTGGCTGTTCGGGATTCATGTTTCCTTCAAGACGTTTCTTTTTCAATTCAAAATACGTATCAAGGACCCGTCGTCCTATATCATTATTCGCATGGTGCCCCTGGTTGCCTTCATATGCCCACGGAACCATGACAGCCATCGCAATTTCCGGGTTTTCATATGGTGCATATGCAACAAGACTCAAATTCATTACTTCCGGCGGCTTCTCATAATTCTTTCTTTTCGGGCCATCATAAAAAGCTTGTGCGGTACCCGTTTTGCCAGCCGGTTTGTAATTGGCAGTATGAAATGCCCCGTAGGCTGTACCGCCCCTCTCCTGCATGACCCTTCTGAAACCCTCCTGGACTCTGTCAAACCATTCTGGTTTGGCGTCCACTTTATTGAGGATGACTGGGTCCATTTCATTCAGTACAGGACCTACCTCATTATTTTTCATGACAGGTTCACGAATTTCCTTTACAATCCTTGGCTGAAGTCGCGTACCGCCATTCGCAATGGTAGAAACATATTGTGCCAATTGAAGTGTCGTGTACGTATCATACTGGCCAATCGCAAAGTCAAGCAATAGACCAGGTCCTCTCTCTGCCCCCTTGAAACCGACCATTTCATTTGGCAGATCTATCCCTGTCCTAGCACCAAGGCCAAATTGACTGAAATAGTTCCTCATCGTGTCAAAGGCTTTTGGCTCAAGGTACAATGGCTGATCATATCTGTAATTCCCTTTTCCGATGTTGATTGCTGTCATGAACATATATACGTTAGACGACACCTTAAGGGCATTGCGGTCGTCAAGGGTACCCAATCCAGCTTTCCAGGACTTTTTCGGATTTGTTTTGGCTATCTTAACCGGTGTATCATAAAACTGTGTACCCGGGCTGATTGCCCCGGTGCTGAATCCTGTTAAAACGGTTGCTCCTTTAACAGCAGATCCAACATTATAAGAAGTTGTAAAGTTACCGCTGGCAAAATCCTGCATCGACGTTTTACCTGTTTCTTCATCTTTAACCATTTGCTTTCCAGCAAGTGTTAAGACTTCTCCAGTATTAGGATCCATTAATACAACAAATGCCCTATCCAGGAGTCCTGTTCTAGGTTGCTGCTTCGCATTTGCCAACTCTTCTTCAATAATTTTCTCAACAGCTAGCTGTAGGTCCATGTCAATTGTCAGGACCAGGTCCTTTCCACGCTGTCCTTCGGTGATCATCTGTGTGTCCAGGACGTTTCCGCCCTTGTCTGTAATGTTTTTCACCTTTGCCTTCTGACCGTGCAGCACATCTTCATATTGCTGCTCGATATAACTTAAACCAACCCTGTCGTTCCGGCTGTACCCTCGCGCCAGATAATACTCCAGCTTTTCCCTCGGGAGCCCCTTCTCGGAATCACTTACTTTGCCCAAAATCGATTTTAGTGTTTTATCATAGGCATACTGACGCTCCCAGTCGGTGGTTGTGTCGACGCCTGGAAGCATATCCAGGTTTTCACTGACAATAGCGAACTCTTCAGGTGTTACATTTTTTTTGACGATTTGCGGCGATAGTGCATATCCGCTCATCATTTCACGCAAAATAGCGAGTATTTCCAAATCTGTTTTCGTTAGTTCATTCAGTTCTTTTTCGGTGATTCGTTCAAGCTGGAGATTATAAAGAGCCTTATCATCCAGCTTCTTTTCATCATACTGTGCCCATTCAGTTTCTTTGATTTTTTCTCTGGCACGTTCTTCATTTCTTAAGATCCAATAATCCTTTTTATCCCTTTCCCTGACTTTCTCTAAATCATCTTTGGAGTCCTTTGATATCAGTTTTGCAAGTCGTTCTGCGACCATGAGCATTTCCTTTGTATCAGTACTCTGGCTCTTTGTATACGTTATAGCCTTACTAGCTATATTATCTACGATTGTTTTCATGTTCCGGTCATACATTTTCCCTCTTGGAACAGGATTGTTCACGGTCACATCTTCCGTTCGTTCAATTTCCCGTTTAAAATCCTCTCCGTAAACAATCTGAACAATTCCCAGTCTTAAAATCAGCATCGAAAATAACACAAAGACCGCGAAAAACAACATATTCAGCCTGAATGGCACATGCGTCTTCTTTTTCTTCTTATTCAAGCCTCTCCCACCTCTTCAGTCTGTATGTCTAAAATATGCACTATATATTATATTATCGAAAATTGGCGTCTTTTTCTATCAATAAACTTTTTCAGAAATATTTTCCATATTAGTTGTAAAAATAGAAAGCTCGAGCTCCTCGTTCAGCCTCCTAATGCGCTATATGGATTATGGATATCCACAGCTAAAACAGCTGCCATTTTATTATGAACAAAAAGCGCAAGCGCCTTGATCAGCCCCGACACGCGCTGGAGGGCCGACCGATGAAGTCGTTCTTTGACGTCATTGGGCGGACCGAAGCGTCGCGAGGGGCTAGGCGCTGGAGCTGGATTACAATAACTTATATAGTTATCCACAACTAATTAATTTTATAATTTCCTAAAGAACAAAAAAAACCGGGAGTCATCCCGGTTATGCTGGAGCTTTCAACTGAATTTTCCTGATAAAAAGGTAAATCAAAGTATGTCCGCTCCCAAGAATGACAAGGAGGACCGGGATTGCCTGTTCTTCGTTGAAAATATGGATCGCTGCCAGGAATAA
Source organism: Bacillus sp. ISL-39 (assembly GCF_018613295.1). Classification (NCBI taxonomy): domain Bacteria; kingdom Bacillati; phylum Bacillota; class Bacilli; order Caryophanales; family Bacillaceae; genus Bacillus; species Bacillus sp. ISL-39. The sequence continues at coordinate 240,195 of NZ_JAGGQM010000001.1, read as the reverse complement.
TAATATTGAAGCAACCCGGCCAAGATTCAAAAATAATTCACGGACAACTATATATTCGATTCTCATTTCAGCCGCCTTCCAGCCGCGTCCAATAACGTCATAGGTCATTGAAGCATACGGGACGAGTAGCAATGGATAAGCGACTGCAATCAGAGCCGCATACAGCAGCAGACGGAAATAGCTGACCTGGAAAACAATCAGGAATATTGCCAGGAAAAGGATGATTCCTCCCACCAGAATCGCTTTTTTCCTGTGTTCCTTTTTCAGCATTCTCGAGACAAAATAATAGGCCAAAAATGAAATTCCCGAATTGATCAGTCCGTACGTCCCCAACGCCATTTCACTGTCTGTGGCTATGAATACAAAAACTGAAACAATGAAAACAAACACGCCCTCTCTCAGTCCTTGAAAAAAATGAGCATTGGTAACCATTCGCCAATTTTTATCATGTTTTCTTTCAGCTATAATCCGCTGAAACCAGTACTTCCCACGGGCTGGCCTGCGTTTAAGGAAGAAACTCAGCAATACCGCGATTGAAAAAAGTCCCAACGAAAGTCCAAAGACTACTGTATAGCCCGTCAACTTTTCAAGCCTGGATATGATAAACCCAGCGGCGATCGGCCCAATCATGCCGCCGACGGAACCGAGGATGCCAAGAAAGCCATTAAAGAAATCACGTGTTTCAGGTTCAGTGATTTCAAAAGTGAGGACATTATAAGCAAGCCAATAAAAACCATAGCCAATTCCCAGAAGCACACCCAATAGCAGTAAAAAATCGGAAGCTTTCGTTCCTACCAGCAAAACTGTTACATAAAACAAGGCCAGGAAAATGACACCGATTCGAAGGACAATGACCCTGTCTACTTTCTTAGCCCACCTTCCCGCAAGAATAAAGGTGAGCGGCTGGGCCACGACAATCGATAAATTATACATTGCGAGATCAGCAATTTCGCCGGATTGCTTCCATAAATAAATGTTAACAAAGGTATTCGAAAGGGCAATGCTCAATGAGTACAATCCCCCAATAATCAATAGGAGCGCTAAATCCTTTGTCAGTTCAATGTCTCCTAATAATTTGTTTACTTTGCTCATGATCGACTCCCCTTTTCTCTTGGGTAGTTTCTAACAAAGTAAAGGGGGTTATTCAGTTTTTCCGGAGGGTCTTTTTCAGGATAGAGCAGCCGAAACAAAAAAAGAGAGGCTGCATTCAATTGCAGCCCCTCTAAACGATCATTAGATTATTTTGCAGAAGCGTAACGCTTGCTGACTTCTTCCCAGTTAACAACGTTCCAGAATGCACCAATGTATTCCGGTCTTCTGTTTTGGTAGTTCAGGTAGTATGCGTGCTCCCAAACATCAAGTCCAAGAATTGGAGTCTTGCCTTCCATTAATGGAGAGTCCTGGTTTGGAGTGCTAGTCACTTCAAGTTCACCATTATTAACAACAAGCCAAGCCCAGCCAGAGCCGAAACGAGTAGTTGCAGCTTTAGAGAACTCTTCCTTGAAGCCTTCGAAGCCGCCGAACTTAGAGTTGATCGCATCAGCTAATTCTCCAGCAGGCTCGCCGCCTCCGTTTGGAGAAATGACTTGCCAGAATAGTGAGTGGTTAGCATGTCCTCCGCCGTTGTTGCGGACAGCAGTGCGTGCTGCTTCAGGAACAGCATCCAGGTTAGAAACTACTTCCTCAACTGTTTTTGACAGAAGTTCTTCGTTTCCTTCCAAAGCATTGTTAAGATTTGTTACATAAGTGTTGTGGTGCTTTGTGTGGTGAATATTCATTGTTTCTTTGTCGATGTGTGGCTCAAGTGCATCATATCCATAAGGTAATTGTGGTAATTCAAATGCCATTTTTAACATCCTCCTATGTATCGTGTTTCACTCCCAGAACAAAACCTTTCACATAATTCTGTTATTAGAATTGTTCTAAAAGTGCTTCTTGTTTAGATTACCAAAGAACGGTAATCGTTTCAAATAAAATGCTTTCATATAACGTGTTTAAAATCCCCTTTTCTTCGACGTTTAATACACTTATTTTCATTAAGTCCATCATCAACGAAAATGAGCTTCCAAAATCGAGTTGGGGTCAAGCTGATAAAATACCGAAGGAGCCCCATTCGAGAAAGTTTCAGAAAATCGTCAATATTGCTCAAATGCAGTCCTGTCAACGATATAAGTCGCATCTTAACCATAACCATTCCAATTATTACCAATGTATCATTGACACAGTAACAACAATTCTTTTAAATCAAAAGTATAGAAAGGCTTAATAAGGAGACGACCTTGATGGACAAAAATATATCATTATACAGTTTAATTTTGCAAAATTTTATTGACAGGGAAACAATCCAAAAAATCAAGCCGGATTCGATCCTTTTTCAAGAGGATGAAAATGTTGAAAATGTTTATATCCTCCTGAGTGGAAGTGTTTCAGTTGGCCGTATCCATATGAAAGGGAAGGAATTCATCCTTAAAATCCTGAATGGCGAAGAAATGGTCATTGAATATGAACTGTTCAAACATAATCCGCGTTATCACTTTTCAGCCAAGACACTAACAGAATGTGAAATCCTCATGATTAAAAGAGAGCAGTTCGAGGAATTCATTATCAATGATAGAACCGCTATGAATGCAATGGTCAACTGGCTCAGTACCAGATATCTCAAAGCCCAGATGAAGTGTCAGGACCTGATTATGAACGGGAAGAAAGGCGGTTTGTACTCCATATTGATCAGGTTATGCAATAGCTACGGAGTGATGACAGATGAAGGGATCCTGATCGATTTACCCCTGACCCACCAGGAGCTGGCAAATCTCACGTATGGAACGCGTGAAGTTATCCAAAGGATGCTCAAGGAACTGCGCGAGAAAGACATCATCGCTTATGATCAGCTTAAATTCACGGTAAAGAACCTCGCTTATCTAAAAAGAGAAGTCGATTGCCAGAATTGTTCATTTGAAATTTGCGGGCTAAATTAAAAAATCGTGCTTATGTCAGGGCGGAACTCGGCAAAAGGGTATGATTAGCACGCAAATGCACCCTTATGGGAGACGAAGCTGCTGCATAAGGGTACTTTTATGAAATTTCTATAACCAACTATTAACAGTAAATATCATTAAGGACCGATAATGCCCTGCCTTATAAAAAAATCGTGCTCCAGAAGCACGATTTTTTTATATAAGGATGAAGAAATATACGAGCATGATTGTCATGATGATTCCTTTTGTCACCACACTGCTGACGAAACCGACGACAGAACCAAAACCAACCTTGATTGCTTCATTTAGATTCTTTTTATTAACCAGCAATTCAGCTAGGGCCGCTCCTAAAAATGGACCAATCAGAATTCCGACGATCGGAATGACAAAAGGACCGACAAGCAAACCGATTGTGCTTCCCCACATTCCTGCCTTGCTGCCGCCATATTTCTTTACACCTATTATATTGGCAATATAATCAGCCCCAAACAGAAGGGCAACAAAAAGCCCTTGGATTGTCCAAAATAGCCAGTTAAAAGGCTCGAATGAAAAAAACAAACCGTAAAGAATAAAACCGCCCAACATTAAAAGTACCCCTGGCAAGATTGGAACAACCAAACTGGCAAAAGCTCCAACGAATAATAACCCAATGATTACCCAATAAACTGCATCCATCCAATCCATCCTTTTATCTGAGAATATAAAAAATAAGCAAAGGTTTCCCTTTGCTTATTTTACCACTATTTCTGTTCTTCCAAAACGTACTCAGCGATGTTTACTGCATGGTCGCCGATTCGCTCCAGGTTGCTGATGATGTCAACGAACACGATACCCGCCTGTCCAGTGCACTGTCCCTCATTCATGCGAAGAATGTGCTGCTTTCTAAGCGTCCGTTCCATGCTGTCAATCTCATCTTCTTTTGTTACTACTGTTCTTGCAGCGTCAAAATTCTTCTGATCCAATGCTTGAAGCGCCTCTTCTACGGTACTTACAGTCAGGTTGAACATAACTTCCAGATCTTCCATTGCCGTGTCAGTCATCTTCACTTTATTGGCCTGCTGGTACTCGATTAATTCAATAATATTTTCGAAGTGGTCTCCGATTCTTTCAATATCTCGTACTGTATCGATCAGCATGCTATGCTCTTCAGATTCATGCTCTGACAACGAGCTTGTTGCCAGGTTTACAAGATAATCTGTGATCTTACGGTCAAGATTATTGATTGCTTCCTCAAGCTGATAAGCATTATTAGAATGCTTTGTATTTTTAGTTTTTAAGAATTCATTCGTTTCTTCAAGTCCTTTTAGCGCGAACTTACCCATTCGCAGGACTTCTTCCTTCGCCTGTCCAAGCGCGATGGACGGTGATTGCTCGATGAAAACGGGATCAAGGTGTTGAGCCTTGTAATCAACGATGGAATCTTCACCTGGAATCAATTTAGTCACAATCAATGCCAAAATGGCGATGAAAGGTAACTGGATCAATGTATTTGTTGTGTTAAAGATACCATGAGCAAATGCGATGGACATCTCAGGATTTAAGTTAAGATTATCTCTCAGGAGTTCAATCAGCGATGTGAACGGCCCCAGGATTATCAGAAAAAGGGTAGTTCCTATAAGATTGAATAAAACGTGTGTTGCAGCAGCTCTCTTAGCAGCCACTGATGTACCAATCGCAGCCAAAACAGCTGTAATGGTTGTACCGATATTATCTCCAAACAAGATTGGCAATGCTCCCTGTAAATTAATCATAGATTCAGCATGCAAGCTTTGCAAAATACCAATCGTAGCACTCGAGCTTTGAACAATGACGGTAAACAATGTACCGATCACTACACCCAGAATGGGGTTTGAACTCATTTCCACTGTAAGGTCATGGAAAGCTTCAAGGCTTCTCAGTGGTTTCATCCCACCGCTCATAAGTTCAAGGCCAAAGAACAATGCCCCGAAACCAAATACGATTTGTCCAAAATTATGAACTTTTTTGCTCTTGAAGAAAAATAACATGATGGAACCAACCGCTATAATCGGCAAAGCGTACTCACCGATGTCGATCCCAATGATAAAGGCAGTGACAGTTGTACCGATATTCGCACCCATGATGACCCCAATAGCCTGCCTTAGCGTCATAAACCCGGCACTTACAAGCCCCACAGTAATAACAGTGGTTCCACTACTTGTTTGTAAAAGAACTGTAACAAATATACCTGCTAGTACACCCATAAGTGGATTAGTGGTAAAGCGGTCTAGAATATCACGAAGTCGGTCACCAGCTGACTTCTGCAAACCATCACCCATGAATTTAATGCCGTATAAAAAGATTCCAAGTCCCCCAAAGAACTCAAACAGCATTTCTTGTAAATTCAACTCCATTTTTTCAACCCCTAGATTTATTTCGACAAACATCTACAAACATGCTTATTATGAAGGAATTATTAATCAAAAGTAAACAATTTAAGCTTCGAATTTACAATACCTTAACATTTCTATGTTATGTTACAGAAATGTTACAAAAGGAATATCAAATGGTTGTTATTCTACTATATGAACAGATAAAATAGAGATTGTAACTCTATCAAAGGACGTGTATTCATGAATATTCTTGCACAAATTGCAAAAAGCATCTATTCACCCAAGGTTATTGCAGGTACGAGGTTCCAGGGAATAGGCAAAACAATCTTGTTTGTTTTCACGCTGACCCTTATATCCATTCTGCCAGTTGTCTATTATATGTTTGTGGGGATATCTGAAGCTGTCGGCACAGCCAAGCAATCTATCCAAACAGATCTTCCCTCCTTTACGATTGAAGATGGAACTCTGCACTCAGACATTAAAGCACCTTTAACCATCAAGAATGGAGGTTTCACGTTAATTTTTGACCCTACCGGCGCGATTGACCAGGAAGATATGACCAGCATGGATGCTAACTTCGCAATGCTCCAGAATCACATCGTCCTTGCTGCCGGCGGTGAAACCAATGCTGTTCCTTACTCACTGTTCACAAATGAATCTATGACGAAGGAAGATATCATCTCACTGATCGATACGGCTGAATCCTCGCTTCCTGTTTTGCTGGGACTGGTATTTATTGTCGTCTATGTTTTTTCCAGCGGTATGAAATTCATTGAGGTGTCTCTACTAGCCCTATTTGGCCTGCTATTGAAAAATCTCTCCGGCAGAAATCTTCAATACAGACACTTATGGAGAATGGCCGCATATAGTACAACACTCCCTACTATATTTTTTACGATCATGGCCTTCTTAAAAACAGAAGTGCCCTTCAGTTTCTCCGTTAATTGGTTCGTTGCCTCAATGATGCTTCTGTTAGCTATTAAAGAACTTCCAGGCAAGACTCCTGCCGAAAGTTAAAAATACGCCGCCTTTGGCGTATTTTTTTGCTTTCATGCCTTATTATATGTTTTTTCTTTTTCTGCCCCATTATTTTGCCTACATAAACAAATACATTCTCTCAAAGTGAAACGACCCTCTTTTAAATTCCTTTTAAAAATATTTCTCTATCAAAATTGTTCTTAATCCTATTTCAGCTGCATAAATAATGATATAAGCATTAAAGGAGGAAGGTCCTATGAAAAAACTGGCAGGTTTATTAGTTTTTTTGATAGTAGCTTACGCAGTCTACAATGATTTGAGCATTGGGACTCTTCCAGCGGCAAAAATGCAGGAAACTGAAATATCGAATGAACAAAAGGAAGAGAAGGATGAGAAACAAAACACACAGGAAATCCCCTTTTTTGAGCATGAAGTACTGCCGGGTGATACAGTATTATCAGTCATTGACAGGTATTTGGACAGCCCGCTGGACGTTCCTGTCTCACAGGCAGTGGAAGATTTTAAAAGGTTGAACGATGGAACAGATCCCCAAAAGATCAAATTCGGCAACACCTATAAATTCCCGGACTACAGCAGCCAAAATTAGCAAAGCCTAACAATTGAAGTCTTTCCTTGTCAATTTGAGCAAAAGATTGATAAAATGGGGTTATGCATCTTTAGGAACATATTCATGAATTCCATTTTTCAAAGGAGCGAATCACTGTTGAGTGAAATTATACATCGTACCAAAACCCGTCCAATAAAGGTAGGGAATTTAACCATTGGAGGCAACAATGAAGTTGTCATCCAGAGTATGACCACAACCAAGACGCATGATGTCGAAGCGACTGTCGCTGAAATCAAGCGCCTGGAGGAAGCTGGCTGCCAGGTTGTCCGTGTTGCTTGTCCGGATGAAAGAGCAGCGAATGCTATATCTGAAATCAAAAAAAGAATAAATATACCTCTTGTCGTTGATATCCATTTTGATTACCGCCTTGCGCTTAAAGCAATTGAAGGCGGAGCTGATAAAATCAGGATCAATCCGGGTAATATCGGCAAGCGTGAAAAGGTAGAGGCTGTTGTAAAAGCCGCTAAAGAGCGCGGGATCCCGATCAGAATCGGTGTAAACGCTGGTTCACTTGAGAGACGGATTCTGGAAAAATACGGATATCCTACAGCGGATGGAATGGTAGAGAGTGCTCTGCACCACATCAAAATCCTTGAGGACCTTGATTTCCATAATATCATCGTATCGATGAAGGCATCTGATGTTAACCTGGCGATTGAGGCTTATGAGAAAGCAGCAAAGGCTTTTGATTATCCGCTTCATCTAGGCATCACGGAATCAGGGACTTTATTCGCAGGGACTGTCAAAAGTGCTGCTGGCCTTGGAGCGATCCTAAGCAAGGGAATCGGCAACACTGTCAGGGTATCATTAAGTGCCGACCCAGTTGAGGAAGTCAAGGTCGCAAGAGAACTTTTAAAATCGTTTGGACTTGCAGCAAATGCTGCGACATTAATTTCTTGCCCAACATGCGGACGGATCGAAATCGATTTGATCAGCATTGCCAATGAGGTTGAAGAGTATATTTCAACGATTAAGGCGCCGATCAAGGTTGCTGTCCTTGGATGTGCTGTCAACGGACCTGGCGAAGCACGTGAAGCTGATATCGGCATTGCTGGTGCAAGAGGAGAAGGACTTCTTTTCAGAAAAGGAGAGATTGTCCGCAAAGTGCCAGAAGCAACAATGGTAGAAGAACTTAAGAAAGAAATCGATAAAATTGCTGAAGAAAAGATTCGCGAAGCTGCCCTTCAGAATTAACCATCGAAAATGCCCGGGAGATCAATCCCGGGCATTTCTTTTTGTTCACCGTTAGAAGAACGGCAATATAAAGATGCCGACTAAAATTGAGATTGTCCCTATCCCAATTGCCCAGCTTCCGATAGCGGATCCTCTTCTGCGAGCCATGAAGCCAAGGACAATTCCGGCGGCTCCGAAAAGAACAGGTAAAATAAACAGCGACAAGATCGATAGGGCAAGAGCTGAGTAAGCAAGCCCTTGTCCACCAGTTGTACTTTCTTCTTCTGACCTTCCTGATATCGCAGGCGGAGCAGGAGCAGCAATTTCGGCCGCAGTTTCTTCCTGGTACTGTTCATTACGTCCAGGTCGGGCGATTGCAGTCATCTCCTGGTAGTGCTCATCACGTCCAGGTCCAGCGATTCCCGTCATTTCCTGATAGTGATCCTCGCGTTCAGGCCCGGCTATCGCCGTCATTTCCTGGTAATGCTCATCACGTGCAGGAGAGTACAGTTCAGTTGCTGTTTCTTCCTGGTATATTTCATCACGCGCATCCCTGATCGTGATGACATCCTGCTTAGGTTCAGTAATATATTCGGTACCTCTCTGATTTCGTTCTTGGTCTGCCACTTTAATCCCTCGCTTTCTTAAGTGGAGCATTTATTATTGTTTACGAGTGAGAAGGATTTCATCATGGCAATGTTTGTCTAAGGCTTTTTGATATTTAGAACCCTGAATGACACTTATAACAAGTAAATATTCAAGAACGCAGATTGAGTAAAGTAAATCTTTTGCGCGCATTCACTATTTGGTAAGATTAAAGAAAGATCATGTTGAAGGAGCAGATTGATGAAAAAACGTTTTGGCATAGACATCGATGGTACAGTCACTTGTCCCACTACATTTGTACCTTATTTAAATGAAGGCTTCAATTTGAATATTACACTTGATGATATCAAGCAATATGACTTTATGCCCCTTGTATCCGTATCTGAAAAAGAGTTTGCTGCCTGGTTCAAAAAAATGGAACCTGAAATTTATTCTAATTCACCATTAGCAGAAGGAGCCAGGGATATTTTAAAGAGCTGGGAGAATGAGTATGAATTATATTTCATCAGTGCCAGAGGAACACATTTACTAGACCTGACCAAAGAATGGTTTTCTGTTAATGAACTTAGATATCATGACATCCATCTGATCGGCTCACATGATAAAATCGAGGCAGCACGTAACTATGATGTGGATATATTTTTCGAGGATAAACACGATAATGCAGTCAATTTGCACGAGGAGTTAGGGATTCCTGTTATCCTTTTCAATACTCCTTATAACCAGGAACCGATTCCTGAAGGAGTTATACGCGTGAATAATTGGCAGGAAGCAAATAATTGGGTGGAAAATTGGATTAAAAATAATTAAAACGGCCATTTGCATGGCCGTTTTTCAGTTTATTCGTCCTATAGTTTCGTTACCGTTATTGAACACAATCCGGACAGCGACCATATATTTCAAATTTATGACCGGATATATCATAGCCTTTGAAGCTTGCCTCGATATTTCTCATTGGACAGGTTTCAATTTCCTTCGTTTTACCGCAGTCAAGACAAATAAAATGATGATGATGCTCTTTATGTGAGCAAGTGAAGCGGAAATGCTTTTCACCCGAGAGCTCTGTCATTTCGAGAATCCCCAGTTCAGCGAACACGCTCAGGTTCCGGTAGATTGTATCGAAGCTCAAGCCCGGATAATTGCCCTTCATCTGTTCAAGTACATCCCGAGCAGTCAAATATTTGTCATTATCGGAAAATAGCTGAAGCATATCTTCGCGTTTCCCAGTATGTTTGTAACCCTGTTCCTTAAGCAGGTTCATTGCTTCATTCACATTCATGAAATCACCCCGTTAGATGGATCTAGTTGCCGAGCGTTTTTTCAGCCAAATGGCCAGCACAAGGATAAGTACTGCAATCATCACAATCGTTCCGCCTGGAGCAAGGTCCAGATAGTAGGACAGGAACAAACCGCCTAATACTGATACCTCACCAAACAGAATGGAATAGAAGATGGTTTGCTTGAACCCCTTCGCGAACCGGATGCTCGCTGCAACTGGCAGTGTCATCAGGGAAGAGACCAGCAAGATTCCAACGATTCTCATCGATGCTGCAATCACCAGTGCCACCATGACGATGAATATAAAGTGAAGCGTCCTTGCGGCAATTCCAGTTGCCCTTGCATATTCTTCATCAAATGATAATAGGAAAAGTTCTTTATACAATAACACAACAAGCGCTATTACAAGGATGCTGATAATCAGGATTGTCCATAAGTCAGCCCTGCTCACCGCACTCACGCTGCCGAATAAATAGCTGAACAAATCAGTATTGAAGCCATCAGCAAGTGAAATGAAGATGACCCCAAGCCCGATTCCCCCGGAAAGGATAATAGGAATCGCCAATTCCTGGTAATGTTTATACACGGTACGCAGCTTTTCAATGAATAATGATCCGCCAACTGAGAACGCCATTCCCATATAAAGTGGATTCAAGCCGCTGAACAGCATAAATTTTTTCTCTAGCAGAAGGCTTGCGGCAATTCCCGCCAATGTGACATGGCTGAGAGCATCCGCTATGAGGGACAGCCGTCTTACTACGATGAAAACGCCGAGAAGCGGGGCAATCACCCCAATGATCATGCCGGTCAAAAAAGCATTCTGCAAAAATTCATATTGCAACAGTCCGCTAATCATGAAGATGCCCCCCTCCGTGATGATGGTGATCGTGAGTCAGGACATGGACATCATGACCGTAAATTTCTGAAACATCATTGATCTTCAGCTGTTCGAATTCCTCAGCACTTCCATGGAAATGCATATTTTTATTCAAGCAGGCTACATTTGTAACCTTTTCTGAAATTGTACCAATATCATGGGTTACCAGAAGCAAGGTAATCCCTTTCTCCTTATTGAGTGTTTCGAGCATCTCGTAAAAGGAATTGACATTCTGGACATCTACCCCTACTGTTGGTTCATCCAAAATCAGCAATTCGGGTTCACTGACAAGTGCCCTTGCAATGAATACCCTCTGCTGCTGACCTCCAGATAGTTCTCCAATATTCCTGTCGAGGAATTTCCCCATCCCGACGGAGTCGATCGCATGCTTTATTTTTGCATGGTCACTCTTCTTCAGAAAAGTGAAAAGGCCAAGCTTCTTTGTCAGTCCACTGGCCACTACCTCAAAAACGGTCGCAGGGAAGCCAGTGTTGAAAGAATTGGCTTTTTGAGATACAAAGCCAATTTTATGCTGTTCTTTAAATTTGCTGATATCCTGTCCGAACAGACGGATTGAGCCGTGCTGCGGCTTGATCAGGCCAAGCATCAGCTTAAGAAGTGTTGACTTGCCGGAACCGTTCGGACCGACGATCGCTAAAAAACTGCCCTTTTCGATAGACAGATTTATATTTTCAAGAACATTTTCTTTATCATATCGATAATTAAGGTCCTGTACTTGGACGATGTAATTATTCGTGTCCATTTTATCACCCGCAAAATAAGAATCATTCCGATTTACATTTAGTAGTATATATCTTACCGGCCGTATTGTAAATAAAAGAACTCACAATCCCATAAAATTGTCACGAATCCAGAACTAGGCACATACCCTACTATGAAGGAGTGATGATCTTTTGGCTATTTTTGAAAACATCATTAACCATAAGATAGGCAACATCACGGCTGATGAACTGCTGAAGTACGCCTCTCAATTTAATATTTCCATTACAAAGGCACAGGCAGAGAAAATCGCCGGATACTTACGCGGTAAAAAAGTAAACATCTTTATTGATTCAGAGAGAACGGCATTGATCAAACAAATCGCAAGAATCACCAGCCCTGAAACAGCAAAAGAAGTCAACAAGCTGTTCGTTAAATTCACCAAATAAGTGATGTGTCCGTCATGACCCCTATGACGGACATTTTTTTCCTTTTCCCGGCCATTTCTGTCCGTCATCACACCTATGACGGACATTTTCTCCGTTTTCTCTGCCATTTCTGTCCGTCATACCTGTTAGTACCATTCCATATCGCGGATCAGCCATAACCGGCCACCTATTTTTAATCCGCAAAAAATAAGCTGTGGATCTCGTCCACAGCTTTGTTTTAGCCATTCTTGATCATATCAAGCAGACTTTCTTCGAATTGTTTGCTTTTCAGCATGGCAATCTCATGTTTGTAAGGTGCCTTTTTACTGTTCTTGTCCTCACCGACAAATGGAGTTTCTAGAATTTTAGGAACATGCGTCAGTTGCGGATGATGGACAATATAATTTATTGCGTCAAAGCCGATATGGCCAAAGCCAATATTCTCGTGGCGGTCTTTCCTCATCCCGACCTCGTTTTTGCTGTCATTGATGTGAAGTACTTTCAGTCTGTCAAGACCGATGATTTTGTCAAATTCATTCAAAACACCATCAAAATCTTCAACGACTGCATAACCAGCATCATGTGTATGGCAAGTATCGAAGCAGACGGACAGCTTCTCGTTATGGGTTACTCCATCGATGATCATTGCGAGTTCTTCAAAGGATTTTCCGCATTCAGATCCTTTTCCAGCCATCGTTTCAAGAGCGATTTGAACCTTATCATCGCTTGTAAGAACTTCATTAAGTCCTTCGATGATTTTTTCAATGCCTTTTTCTGTTCCGGCTCCAACATGCGCACCTGGGTGCAGCACGATCTGCCTGGCTCCGATTGCTTCTGTCCGGTCGATTTCGCTCCGCAAGAACCTTACTCCTAAATCAAATGTATCAGGATTCTGCGTGTTCCCGATATTGATGATATAAGGAGCATGGACGACGATTTCATTGATGCCGTTTTGCTCCATATGCAGGCGGCCTGCTTCAATATTCAGGTCCTCAATTTTTTTCCTTCTTGTATTCTGAGGTGCCCCCGTATAGATCATAAAAGTATTTGCACCATACGAGACAGCTTCCTCACTGGCAGCGAGCAGCATTTTTTTGCCGCTCATGGAAACATGTGATCCAATTAACATCTTGTGATCTCTCCTAAATCCCTTTATTTATTTCTCTTTTGAATACGGTTTTCCCGTTTCTTGATTTTATCCATCTCATATTTCATCTTCTTTTTATATCCTGGTTTTACCTTGCTAGGCTTTGAAACGAGCGACTTTGCCTTCGCCTCGCCAGTAGTTTCTTTTTTCTTTCTGTTCTGGCGCCTGTTCCGCTCTTCGATTTCGGTGAATTCACCTTTTTTCAAATCAATGTTTTTAAAAGAGATGCCCATCTTTTCAAGACGGACCAGTGCATCTTCATCTCTCTGCTCATAAACCGTTAAGGCAATACCTGATGATCCGGCACGTGCCGTCCTTCCTACCCTGTGGATATAAAAATCCAGATCAGTAGGCAGCTCATAATTGATGACATGGCTGATTCCCTGAATATCAATTCCTCTTGCAGCAAGGTCAGTAGCTACAAGATACTGGAACTCAAGATCCTTGATCTGCTTCATGACACGCTTACGTTCGCGCGGGCTCAGGTCTCCATGGATACGGCCAACCTTCATTCCTTTTTGGATCAAACCATCGGCAATTTCATCTGCTTTTTTCTTTGTATTAGCAAATACAATCCCCAGATATGGATTGAACGCTAGAAGAGCTGAATGAACAAGCCCGATTTTATCACGATGCCTTGCTGGCAGAAGAATATGTTCAATCTTCTCTGCCGTAGCCTGTTTAGGATCGATTTGTACAAATTTTGGGTTTTCCATGTACTTTTTCAAGAATGGTTTTAATTTTTCAGGAATTGTTGCTGAAAAGACAAGCATTTGCAGCTTTTCTGGCATACGGGACGCAAACTGGTCAATATCCTCGATAAAGCCCATATCCAGCATTAAGTCTGCCTCATCGATAACGAGCATGTTCGCCGTATGCACAAATAGCGCATTTTCCTTGACCAGGTCGTTAATCCTCCCCGGGGTGCCAATGACGATTTGTGGCTGTGTCTTTAGCTTCTCAATCGTTCTTTGTTTGTCCGTTCCGCCAATATAGCAGCGGGCTGTGATCTGTTCTCCCTGAGGAGCGTGTTCAGCAATTTTAAGAACTTCATGATAAATTTGATTGGCAAGCTCACGTGTTGGTGCAGCGATTACTGCCTGTACCTCATTGCGTGATGGATCAAGCTTATCCATAATTGGCAGTACATAGGCATGCGTCTTTCCTGTACCGGTCTGGGATTGCCCGATGGCACTCTCACCCTTCAGGATTGTAGGGATAAGACGTTCTTGAATTTCGGTCGGCTCATAAAAACCTAGTTTATTGATCGCATCTATAATGAACGGTTTCAATTCATAACGATTAAATTTTGTTTCACTCATTGAAAATCTCCTTCTTTCGCCCTGTTCCCTGAATAATCGGGGATTACAGCTCGTTCCGTAAGCTGATCTTTTCAGGTTCATCCTGTAATTATAATAAAGATTGCAGAAAATCTCCAATCAGTACTATCTTAACCTTTCCTTATAAAAAAACAAACCTGTTTCAACAATATCCTAATTTCTTAAACCAAATCTGACTTATTGCATACTCTAATAGGAGATGAAATATTGGGAAAGGAGGGGTCACGATGCTACAAGGACCCCGTATGAATACCCGCGGAATGCATAATCGCTTTCAGGGCCCCAGTATGATGGGAGGTCCCCGGATGGGCCAGCACCAGATGTATTCGAATCCATTTGGTCCTGGACCTATGATGGCACAGGGCCAGATGCCGCGGATGGCAGGCAGGAATCCACGCTCCAGACAAGGCGGCGGACTTCTTTCGAAGATACTGGGAAAAGGCAATAGCCAGCGGAATAGTGCAGCCGGTTTATTATCCGGAGGAAATACTGCAGCACGAGGAGCAGGCTCAGGCGGCGGTATTCTGAAAACTCTCGCTGATCCATCTGCTTTAAATGGATTTCTCACCAACACTCAAAAAGTTCTAAACACAGCACAGCAATTCGGACCGATGATCCAGCAATATGGTCCTCTCGTCCGAAATTTGCCTTCAATGTGGAAACTGTACAGAGGCTTGAAGGACCTTCCGGATGCTGAAGAGCAAACTGCTGAAACAGAAACGAAGGAAAAAATAGCGAAAAAACAAAAGACAAAAAAATCCAAAAAGACCGTTCAAAGTTCCCCGACACAAAAAAAGCCTGCACAAAAACAAAGCAATAATGCAGCTTCTTCGCCTAAATTGTTCATATGAATAGGCTCTTTTCTCAAACTTTGTTCCTATTGACTACGAATAGGATTGAATTACCTATTTTTCTTCGCAAAGTAGACTCTTTACGAAAACAGCCTTACGAAACACAGCCTATATATACGATAACAGTTCATTCATTCCTTCTGGTAAGTCGCTTTTGAATTCTTTCTGCAAGTCTTATATAATAAAAGGAAGAATCAAAGGTACTCTTAGGAGGATGACTCAATGAATGTAATTAAAATATCGCCACGCGGTTATTGCTATGGTGTTGTGGATGCCATGGTCATTGCACGCAATGCTGCATTGGATAAAAGCCTGCCGCGTCCAATATATATACTTGGGATGATTGTCCATAATAAGCATGTCACTGATGCCTTTGAAGAAGAAGGCATCATTACATTGGATGGAAACAACCGAAAGGAAATCCTTGAAAAAGTTGAAGGCGGAACAGTTATTTTCACAGCACACGGCATTTCACCAGAAGTCAGGGACCTTGCCAAGGATAAGGGGCTTGTTTCGATTGACGCAACATGCCCTGATGTGACAAACACCCATAACCTGATCAGGGAAAAAGAAAAAGAAGGATTTGAGGTCATTTATATCGGCAAAAAAGGGCATCCCGAACCTGAAGGAGCAGTAGGTGTCGCACCAGGGATCGTTCATCTAGTGGAAACAGCAGCAGATGTGGATGCTTTGAATCTGCAGGCTGAAAAATTGATCGTCACCAACCAGACAACGATGAGCCAGTGGGACGTTGCCGACATCATAAAGAACGTTATAGAAAAGTACCCACATGCGGAAGTCCATAGAGAAATTTGCATGGCTACACAAGTCCGCCAGGAGGCTGTCGCCGAGCAGGCTAAAGAGGCTGATGTGTTAATTGTGGTTGGCGACCCTAAAAGCAATAACTCAAATCGTCTCGCACAGGTATCAGAAGAAATAGCCGGAACGAAAGCATATCGAATTGCTGATATTACCGAGCTGGATATCGAATGGATAAAAGAGGCTGACACAGTCGCAGTTACATCTGGAGCATCGACTCCAACACCAATAACAAAAGAGGTCATTACCTTCCTCGAACAGTTTGACAAAGAAACTGAAGAAACCTGGGTAAAAGAGAAAAAGGTACCTCTTCATAAAATCCTGCCAAAGGTAAAGAAGACCGAGGCAAACGTATAATATGAAAGCAGCCTGAAATTAATTCAGGCTGCTTTCTTGTTTTCTTCAAAAATCTTATACCACACTCGACTTCTTGCTAGATAAAGGTGAATGGATCTGTCCCTATTTCAGATGGAATGAACTTCACACCAAACCCTTTTTCTCTACATAGTCCTTCCATCACAGTGGCCACTCCCATTTTCATGATCTTTTCGACATTATGTCCCGGATCAATCAAATTCAATCCGGCCATAAGGGCATCGTGTGCTGTGTGATAGTAGATATCCCCGGTAACATAAACGTCTGCTCCGCGAAATTTCGCCTGTGAGTAATACTTATTTCCGTCACCGCCAAGGACAGCTACTTTTTTCACCTTCGCGTTTAAGTCCCCGACGACGCGGACTTTATCGACTCCCAAAGCTTTCTTTACTACTTTGGCATATTCTGAAAGGGTCGTCTCTTCGACTTGCCCGATTCTTCCAAGTCCAAGTTGTTCCCCGGTATTATCAAGTCGATATATATCATAGGCGACCTCCTCATAAGGATGGGCCTTGATCATAGCCTGGATGACCTTTTTTTCAATACTTTGCGGAAAAACAGTTTCTACCCGCACTTCATTGACTGCTTCAAGCTTTCCTTGTTTGCCGATGTGAGGCTCCGTATTTTCCCCCGGCAGGAAACGTCCTTCCCCCGCTCCGGAGAACGAACAATGGCTATAGTTGCCAATCGCTCCTGCCCCTGCATTTCCTAAGGCATCTCGCAATCGCTCTGCATCTTCCTCAGGCACGAAAACGACAAGCTTTTTCAACTCGTCCTCATAAGTTGGCACCAGCACTTGAGGGTTCTTTAAACCTAGAGCAGCAGCCAGGAGGTCATTTACGCCTCCTTTTGCCACATCCAGGTTAGTGTGTGCCGCATAAACTGCGATGTCATGCTTGATCAGCCTGGCAATCATTCGTCCGGCAGGAGTGTCCGTCGCGATTTTTTTCAATGGCCGGAATATCGGCGGATGGTGGGCGATGATTAATTGAGCGTTAAGGGCAATCGCCTCCTCCACCACTTCCTCTGTTACATCAAGAGCCACGAGGACGTTCTCGACTGGTTGGTTCAGCGCACCGATTTGCAGGCCGACCTTATCGCCTTCCATTGCAAATGCCCTGGGTGAAAATTGTTCAAAAAGCTGAATTACTTCATGTCCATTCACTTTTTTCACTGTAACGCCTCCTCTGCCATCTTCATTTTCGTTTTCAGTTCCTGTCTCTTGCTTTCTGTCTCATCATTCTGCACAGCCTCATCCAGCTGCTTTAAGATTCGGTCCCAATTTCTCTTTTCTGCACTCCACTTTTCTTTGAACACTGCAGTCTTTTCCTTTAGTAAAAATGGACCAAACAATATTCCAAGTTCCACATCGAGATCCTGATAAGGCTTCAGCGGTTCACCCTTTTCCGCTACCAGAACCTCATAAATTTTCCGATCTTCTTCAAGGATTTCTTCTTTAACCAGTTCCCACTCATTGTCAATCAGCCATCTGCGTACTGCAAAGCTGCCAACATTAGGCTGGAGGACAAGCCTGCTCACTCCTTCTAGTTTCGATTTCCCTTGTTCCAGGATCGTGGATATCAATGTACCGCCCATACCCGCAATGGTTATACAATCTACCTCTCCAGCTTCAATAACTTCAAGGCCGTCCCCTTTTCTGACGGAAATCTTATCTGTTAGGTTTTCCTCCTGAACTTGCTCAAGGGCAGATTGAAACGGCCCTTCTGCGACCTCACCAGCAATCGCCATCGGGACGGTGCCCTTTTTTACAACATTACAAGGAAGATAGGCATGATCAGAACCAATATCGGCCAGTCTCGCCGCCTGGGGAATATTTTTTGCAACGGCTTCAAGCCGGTCTGAGAGTTTTTCAGTATTCATAAATGTCACCCACTAAATCGTATTTTGCTTTTTTAAGTATATGAAACACCATGACTATTGTCCAATTATCCAGGAAGGCTCTTTTCGTAAGCTTTGCTTTCTCCCCCAAAAGGTTACGAGTACTAAAGAAATCTTTTTTCAGAATTCTCCTCGAAAAGAGCCCCGGCACCTTTTTTACGCGATGCTAGAACAAGTACGAAAAGCAGCAATCAGTGCGGAAACAGCCTCCGGTAAAATAGCAAAGGCCCTTCGCGTGAGCAAAGAGCCTTTAAAGATTACTTCAATTCGTTGACGATCCATTCAGCCATTTGATCTTCCTTGCCAGCAGCCAGGCCAGGAGGCATTGCTCCTTTACCATTAACTAGGATGTCTTTGATTTCTTCCTGGGAGTACTTGCTGCCTACGCCTTTCAATGACGGACCTGAAACGCCCTCATACTGGTTTCCGTGGCACATCGCGCAGGATTGCTGGTAAAAATCCTCAGGGTTTGCTTCAGCAGTTTCTTCTGTCTTTTCACCGCCGCCTTCTTTTTCCTTAGCAAGATCCTTGGAATCCCCAATACCTTTGAAAGAAAGCAGGAACATCAAGCCGATCCCCATCACCATGATCAACACGAACGGGATAATTGGATTACGATTCATCATATACCCTCCTTTATGTACAACATCAAATCTTAAATAATGATTTCACACAGATATTATTTTACTTGAAAAACGTTTACAGGGAAAGTAAAAAAGCAAACTTTGTCACACTTGTTCACAATTTAGACAAAAAAACTTCATCGATTGATGAAGTTTTTGCTGTACAAAGCATATTTAGGTTGCCCTTTTAGCAGCCAATTAATCTTGCAATTACCATTCTTTGGACTTCTGAGGTGCCTTCACCGATCTCCAGAAGCTTCGCATCCCTCATGTAACGTTCTACTTCATACTCACGCATATAACCGTAGCCGCCATGTATCTGGACAGCCTGGTCAGCCACTTCCATCGCGATCTCTGACGCATAAAGCTTGCACATCGAAGCTTCCTTGGAGAATGGGCGTCCTTGATCCTTCAGCCAGGCAGCCTTATAAACCATATTGCGGGCCAGTTCAATTTTCATTGCCATGTCGGCAAGCTTGAACTGTATGGCCTGGAACTGTGAGATCGGTCTGCCGAACTGCTGTCTTTCCTTAGCATACTGGAGTGCTTTTTCATAAGCAGCCTGAGCCACACCGACAGCCATCGCGCCTATGCCAATCCTGCCGCCGTCCAAGGTTACAAGGAATTGCTTGAAGCCCTCCCCTTTCTTTCCAAGCAGGTTCTCAACGGGAACATGAACATCCTCCATTACCAGCTGAGTAGTATTCGATGCATTCAATCCCATCTTTTCATAATTGTCAATCACAGAAAATCCCGGAGCATCAGTTGGTACGATAATCGCACTGATTTCCTTTTTACCATCCACATTACCAGTGATCGCCGTCATCGCGAGATGTTTGGCATAGCTAGCATTCGTGATAAAGTTCTTGCTGCCATTGATGATGTATTCTCCGTCCACTTCTTTGGCTGTTGTCTGTGTTCCTCCTGCATCCGAGCCTGCATTTGGTTCTGTCAGTCCGAAAGCCCCCAGGGACTCGCCTGTACAGATAGGTGCCAGGTATTTTTGTTTCTGCTCCTCTGTACCAAATAGATTGATAGGAGCGCCTCCAAGAGATATGTGGGCCGAGTATGTAATCCCAGTTGAGGCGCAGGCCTTGCTCAATTCCTCGGTCACAATCGCAAAGCTGACTGTATCTGCTCCTGCCCCGCCGTATTCCTCTGGGAATGGCAAGCCCAGCATCCCTAGTTCTCCCAGTTTTTTGAAAATTTCTGTCGGAAATTGTTTTGTTTTATCTCTTTCAATTGCTCCAGGAGCTACTTCTTCCTCCGCAAATTCTCTAATCGTCCTTTTAATCATTGCCTGTTCTGATGTTAAATCAAAATTCATTTCCATCCCCCTTAAAACATTGAATGCGTTTACATTCTTCATTATAAAGGTGAATAAACAATTTTCTCAACATTTAAAAACTTTTAAATTGTTTAAAATTATATAAATATAGTAATAGACAGGACGATTAACCCTATGATACCTGAAAGTTTGAAGCTCACCATCCTCCACCTCGTCCCTGCTGCAATCCACAATAAACAGTTAAGACCCGCTACGATGTAAAGCATGAAGGGATGGTCTGGAAATATTATTTCAGCTGCCTGAACAGATGTGATTAATAAAAGAAGTGCAGAAGCGAGTAATGGGATCAAATCAAAAAATGATTTTTTCACCATGTAAAGGGCCGCTGAAAGGGTACTAATTCCCAAAAAAATGATGAAGGCAGTTTGCAAAAAAAGCGACAATTCAGTAAAATAAAATAAAAAAACCGAAAGCGGTAACAACCCAACTAAAATAAAACTAAGTATTCCTTTAAAGCCTCTCGGTCTTTTTCCATCAGGCACATCACCTTCAGACGATCCTTCTGTATACAAGTTCAAAAGGAAGTCACAATAGTGCTCCGGCAGCATCCTGCTTTGTTTCCAGTACTTAATCTCATTGGTGATGATTTTCCTGCGATGGTCATCCATATTTCGGCACATCCTGTCTTATTGGTTATCCTTGATAAAAGTTCATAAAAAAAGGAATAATTTACTTTTATTTTAAAAAGTAAATTATTCCTTGGCAATCCTATTCTAAAAAGTCTTTCAATCGTTTGCTGCGGCTTGGGTGCCTTAGCTTGCGAAGTGCTTTAGCTTCGATTTGACGAATACGCTCGCGTGTAACGCCAAATACTTTGCCCACCTCTTCCAGAGTGCGTGTACGTCCATCATCAAGACCGAAGCGGAGTCTTAGGACATTCTCTTCACGGTCAGTAAGAGTGTCCAGGACATCCTCCAGCTGTTCCTTCAAAAGCTCATAAGCAGCATGTTCTGAAGGAGATGTAGCATCCTGGTCCTCGATGAAATCCCCAAGGTGGGAATCATCTTCTTCCCCGATTGGTGTTTCGAGGGATACCGGCTCCTGGGCAATTTTCAGGATTTCACGTACTTTTTCGGGGGACAGGTCCATGTCTTCACCGATCTCTTCAGGTGTCGGTTCGCGTCCTAAGTCTTGAAGGAGCTGCCTTTGAACACGAATCAATTTATTGATTGTTTCCACCATATGGACAGGAATCCTGATTGTCCTTGCCTGGTCAGCGATGGCACGAGTGATGGCCTGACGAATCCACCAGGTAGCATAGGTACTGAATTTAAATCCTTTACGGTAATCGAACTTTTCTACAGCCTTGATCAAGCCCATGTTTCCTTCCTGAATCAAGTCAAGGAATAACATGCCACGGCCAACATAACGTTTCGCGATACTTACTACAAGTCGAAGGTTGGCTTCGGCGAGTCGCCTTTTGGCTTCCTCATCGCCCTGTTCAATTCGTTCTGCCAGATTGATCTCTTCTTCTGCAGAAAGCAGGTCAACTCGGCCAATCTCTTTTAAGTACATCCTTACCGGGTCATTGATTTTTACTCCCGGCGGGACACTTAAGTCATTCAAGTCGAATTCTTCATCGTCTTTTGCAAGCTGTTTGATATCAGGGTCTTCTGCTTCATCGCTTTCGCCTACGAGTTCAATCCCTTGTTCACCAAGGAACTCATAGTATTCATCCATCTGATCGGAATCAAGGTCGAAGCTTGATAGCCTTTCTGCGATATCATCATAAGCAAGGACACCTGTTTTCTTGCCAATTGCCGTTAACTGGTCTTTTACTTGTTCAACTGTCACTTCATTTTCGGTGACTTCTTTAGAACGGGCTGACTTTTCAGCCATATGTCCCCCTCCTTCCAAAAATCAAAAACAATCAGCATAAGCTCTATAAGGTCTTGCGCAAGTGGATTATTTCCGTGGCGATTGCCGCAGCGCGCAAGAAATCGTTTTGTCGTTCTGCCTGTTTTTGTTCTGCCATTTTTTCCTTTATTTTTAACATTTTTTGATAATTCAAGACCTGCTTGATATAATCAGATAATTCCTGGTCACTGATCTCCTCGTTAAGAGGCATCATTTCTATATCAGCAACGACCCTTTTTAGCTTATTATCCTGAAGATAATTTAAGAACGCTCCTGGGTCAGGATCATGTCCTTTTTCATAGTATGCAAATAAATAAGTAATAATAGCCTGGTGTTCGTCAATATTCAATGTACTTCCTGCAAGCATTTCCTGTACCTTATAGGCTATATCGGCATCTCTCATCATATGATAGATCATTCGCCTCTCGGCCGTATGGTAGGCAGGCTTTAAGTCTGACTTCCTTGTATAGCTTACAGGTCTTGATTCTGGCCGCGGTTGATTTTGCTTTTTTGGAGCGGATGCCTGAACCAACTGATTGAGCTGCTGAACCAGCGCATCAAGGGAAAGCGAAAACTCATTCGCAAGCTGTCTCAAGTACAGATCCTTTTCTACTGCTTTATCTAGAGTGCTGATTTCTTTTAGTACTTCTTCGATATATTGAAGGCGATCTCCTTCATTCTGGAGGTTTTTCCCACGGCGATAATATATTAATTTAAATGCCATCAAAGTGGCACTGGAACCAATTATATCGTTCCGAAATTTATCCTCGCCATGTATCTTTATGAAATCGTCTGGATCCATTCCATCAGGCATCATTGCGACCCTGACAGTCACCCCTGCTTTCGAAAGCATGCCTGATGCCCTAAAGGCTGCTTCAATGCCGGCTTTATCCGAGTCGTAACAAACTGTTACAGCTTGAACATTTCTTTTCAGCAAGGAAATATGTTCCTCTGTCAAGGATGTCCCCATCGTGGCGACACCATTTTCTACGCCTGCACGATTAGCGGAAATAACATCCGCAAAGCCTTCAAAAAGTACAGCCTGCTGCTGTTTCCGAATCGATCCGCGGGCGAGATGAAAATTATATAAAGTTTTACTTTTATTGAAGATTTGCGTTTCGGGACTGTTCAGATATTTGGGCTCTTCGTCCCCCATTGCTCTCCCTGAAAACGCAATCGTATTACCCTGATGATCCAGGATCGGAAACATGATCCTGTTCCGGAACCTGTCAAAGTAGGTACCATCGTTTTCCCGCTGAATGACCAATCCTGCTTTCACAATCAGTTCCAGCGAAAATCCCCGTTTTTCGAGCAGCTTAACCGCAAAATCCCATGAAGGCAGTGCATAGCCTATTTGGAAGCGGTCAATTGATTCCTGGGTGAACCCTCTGTTAAGAAGGTATTCCAGGGCATCCTGACCCTCTTTTGTGTTTACAAGCAAATGATGGTAGAATTTACGCAATAGTTCATGCGCTTCAATCATTTGCTTTGATCCTTCAGGTAGTTGTGGATTTCTGCCTGCAGCCTGCCCTTCAAGCTTCAGTTCAATGTTAGCCCGATCAGCTAGCTTCACTGCAGCTTCTTGAAACGACAGTCCGTCAATATCCATCAGAAAGGAAAATACATTCCCGCCGGCTCCACAACCAAAGCAGTGATAAATCTGCTTATCAGGTGAAACGGAAAATGATGGAGAGTTTTCCCCATGAAAAGGACAAAGCCCAAAGTAGTTCCGGCCTTGTTTTTTCAACTGGACATAATCACCAATGACATCGACTATTTCAACCGCTTGCCGGATTTCATTTACTTTCTCCTCGGCAATCCTCTCTGCCATAAGCATGACCTCTAACTAGTTGTGATTCGTTGAACATACCTTACAATTCAATAAAAGCATGTTCAATCCCTTTATAAACTTTTCCCTGTCTTTTTCAGTAAAGGGTTTTGGCCCTTTTCCGTAGGATCCCTGCCTTCTTGCCCTGGCAGAAAGATATCTCAAGTCAAGAGCAGTCTGAATGTCCTTTTCTTCAAATAAATTTCCCCTTGGAGAGATGGCATAAACCCCTTTCGCAATAAGGGTAGAGGCAAGACCAATGTCCTGCGTCACCGCAAAATCACCTTTTTTCACGTGGTTCATTAAATAAAGGTCTACAGCCTCCTTATGAGAATCGACAAAAACCCAGTTCTGCCCTTGAAGATCATTCTTCATATGGGCATATGAAGCCACAAAAACAGCTTCGATGGAAAACTTCGAAGCGATTTCGACAATTTCCTTAATGACCGGGCAAGAGTCTGCATCAACAAAAAGGGTCTGACTGTTGATTTTACTAGTATTAATTCTACATCACTCCGCATATTCCTTCTAAGGATTAGATTTTTTCAAGGGAATTTTGTCGAATTTTTTCGCGGCCAATGTCTTGACAACTGATAGTAAATAGTTTATTCGTAATCTGTCCAGTCTAAACCTAAACAGATACATTTTTATCACAATTTTTTATTATAGTATAAGAAAGGCTATTTTTCCATTATTTTTTCTTGGCTAATGCATTATTAAGGCTCTTTTCGTATACTTCGCAGCTTTCACAGTCAAAAGTAAAAACCGCCACTAGGGTTTTTACGAGTATAAAAGCAAGCTTTATACAGAAGCCTGATCGAAAAGAGTCCCGGCACCTTTTATAACGCGATTACTAAAGCATGTACGAAAAACAAAAATCAATGTAAAAACAGCCTTCAGTAAAGAGAACTGTCAAAAAGAAAAGCACATAAAAATATGTGCTACTAGTCCATCTTCTTGTTACGGACCATATTCAGGATGACATTTGCCGTTTCTTCAACCGCTTTGTTTGTTACATCAATGACTGGACACCCTATCTTTTCGACAATCCCGTCGAAATATTCGATTTCTTCCTTGATTCTTTCGATATTGGCATAAATCGCCTGGTCGTTCAATCCGAGTGAAATTAATCTCTCACGGCGGATTTGGTTCAACTTATCCGGTGTGATCCTAAGGCCGAAACATTTTTCCTTTGGTACAAGAAACAATTCTTCAGGCGGGTCAACTTCCGGAACCAGCGGTACATTCGCGACTTTGTAGCGCTTATGGGCCAGGTATTGAGAGAGTGGGGTTTTGGATGTTCTCGAGACTCCCACGAGAACAATATCCGCTTTCAGTATTCCTCTTGGGTCGCGGCCATCATCGTACTTTACTGCAAATTCTATTGCTTCGACTTTTTTAAAATAATCTTCGTCAAGTTTCCGGACAAGACCAGGTTCGTATAACGGGGTCTCACCGCTTAGGATTTGAATTTGCTTCATGAGCGGGCCAATGATGTCGCAAGCATATATCCCCTCTCTTGCAGCAGACTCCTGAAGGTAATCGCTGATATCAGGCTTGACCAGTGTATAAGCGATCATCCCTCCATCATGCTTCGCTATCGAAATAACTTCATCAATATGTACTTTATCCTCAACGTAAGGGAACCTTTTAAGTGAAACATCCAAGTGTTCGAATTGGCTGATGGCAGCCTTCGTAACGAGCTCTGCTGTTTCTCCGACTGAATCAGAAACCACATAAATAATAGGTGTTTTACTCATCTTTGATCAACCCCTTCTCTATTTGCTTCATTATTCCTCAGCCAAGGCCACAAAAGCCTTTGTGATGTTTGTCTTGGTCAGCCTTCCTACCAGCTCGTACCCATCATCTGTATCTTTGATGATTGGAAGGGCATCTATCTGCTTTTCAATTAATTCCTTGGCAGCATCAATGAGCAGGTCATCACGGCGGCAAACAGTTATATTTGGCATTCTTGTCATGATGATATTCACCGGCAAAGTCGTCAGCTCCTGCTTCCCAATGCTTGCTCTTAATAAATCTTTGCGAGAAAGGACACCTACCAGCTTTGAAACTTTATCGACAACAAATAAAGTGCCTACATCTTCAAGGAACATCGTTACGATCGCATCGTATACAGATACATTTTCAGGAACAACTACAGGGATGGACTGATATTCCCTGACGAGAATTTTTTTTAGATTCTCTGAAAGAAGCTGATTTCCAGATTTGCCTGTGTAAAAATAACCTACACGAGGTCTGGCATCCAAATATCCCGACATCGTCAGGATGGCAAGGTCTGGCCTGAGGGTAGCCCTTGTCAGATTTAATTTTTCAGCTATATGCTCTCCAGTGATTGGTCCGTTATCCTTTACGATTTGCAGAATCTGTTCCTGGCGTTTATTCAGTTCGATTGTCCTCACCACCCATCGGGAGTTTTTTATATATGCTGTTTTCGCTATCGTTATTAAGCACCAAGCTATATATCTGTTTTTTTCTGGATTTAATGTAGTTAGCAAGGTTGTATTGGTCAATGGAAGCATCATTAGGTAGACGATACAGAGCCTCAGTGCTAAAAAGCCTGATAAAATCATTATATACTACGCTAGGTAATAAACAGGAATAATTATTATGAACTAATTAACATTTCATGACGATTTTTTCTTCCCCTAGCCTAAGGTACTTGTTAAAGCGCCTTCCTGTCCAGGAAGGCACCCAATAAAATCAGTTTATTTTTGCATGTTTTACTTAACGACAATATCATTTACTTTTGCGAGCTTCATGATCAGCACTGCCAATGCAGCCATTTGATTCAAACGGTTATCGCGGACATCCTGGTTATCAGACATTACCATTGTATGCTCAAAATAATCATTGATTTCAGGTTTAATGTTAACCAAAAGCTGATAATATGACGCGGCATCCATACCATCCTCGGCCTTCTTTCCTAGCTCCAGATACTTTTCATACAGCCGTTGTTCATACTCATTTTCAAAACGTTCTGGATCAATATCACCAAGTACATCTTTCTTACTTGCGATGTTAAGAACCCGGCTCAACGCTTCCATGCTTTCTTTAAAGCCCTCACTGCTGCTAGCAGCCTGCAGTGCTTCTGCCTTTTCGATCAGTCCCGATACAATACCAATCTCTCCTCCCAGTACGGCATCAATTAAATCGTAGCGGATTGCTCGCTCCTGTAACAAATGCTTAACTCGTAATTTAAAGAATTGGATAAGGTCATGGTAAACTTCTTCGTCATTACGCTTTGTAATTCCTGCTTCCGTAACGAGATTCAGAGAAAGGCCGACAAGATTCTCAAGTGAAATGTTCCACTTTTTCTCAATCAAGGTCTGCACGATTCCCGTCGCCTGTCTTCTCAATGCATAAGGATCCTGAGATCCACTAGGAATGATTCCAAGCGAGAAGAACGAAACGATTGTATCGAGTTTATCGGCTATTGCCACCAACGCTCCCGCTGGAGATGCAGGAACTGAATCATCAGCATTGCGAGGCATATAATGCTCATTGATTGCCGTTGCTACTTCTGGGCTTTCACCTTTTTGCAAGGCGTACTTTTCACCCATTATTCCTTGCAGTTCAGGGAACTCATAGACCATTTGTGAAACCAGATCGAATTTGCTGATTTTGGCAGCCCGGTCGGCAAACCTTATTACATCAGGCGAAAACTCCAGTCTTTCAGCAATCAAGCCTACAAGCTTGCGAACTCGTTCTGACTTTTCAGCAATTGTTCCGATCTCTTCATGGTATACAACATTTTTCAATTTTTCCAATGCGGCAGCAATCTGCATTCTTTGATCTTCTTTATAGAAAAATGCAGCATCCGCCAATCGCGCTCTTAGAACTTTTTCGTTTCCGCGGGCAACCTTTTCAATATGAAGGTGGTCACCGTTCCTGACTGTGATGAAATGAGGCAGCAAGTCTCCGCTCATGGATTTCACTGGAAAATACCTTTGGTGCTCTTTCATCGAAGTAATCAGCACTTCGCCTGGGATTTCCAGGAACTCCTCCTCGAATCGTCCATATAACGCAGTTGGATATTCGACGAGGTTATTGACTTCCTCCAGCAGACCTTCATCAACAGGAACGACCCAGCCGTTCTCTTCCTCAATTTTTTCAAGCTGCGAAATTATAGCATCCTTCCGCTTTTGCGCATCAGCCACAACGTACTGCCCCAACAATGCTTCTTCATATTCCTGGGGTTCGGATAATTGAATTTCACCTTCTCCTAGGAATCGATGGCCTCTTGTTATGTTGCCAGTTTGGACACCAGCGATTTCAAAAGGAATGATTTCATTTCCGAACATCGCAACAAGCCATTTGATCGGCCTGACATAACGAAGCTCAAGGTCTGCCCAGCGCATGTTTTTCGGGAAAGTTAATCCGGCAATGATTGCTTTCATTTCAACGAGCAAGTCAGAGGTTTCCTGCCCTTTAATGAATTTTTTAACATGGGCATATTCGACACCGTTGATTTCTTTAAAATATATATCCTCTACCGTTAACCCCTGGCCGCGTGTGAAACCTACCGCTGCTTTGGACCACGCACCCTCCTCATTAAGGGCAATTTTTTTAGCAGGGCCCTTTGCTTCTTCCTCGCTGTCTTCCTGACGCTCATCAACATTCAGGACAAGTAACGCTAGCCTGCGCGGTGTGGAATAAAGCTTGATTGCTTCAAAACCAATATTGTTCGTGTTAAGCCAATTCTCCACCTTGGACGCCAGCTGGTTTATAGATCCGGTAATAAATCTTGCAGGCATTTCTTCCAAACCGATTTCAAGTAATAAATTCCGTTTAGTCATTTTCCACCTGCTCCTTCCGTTTAATGATTGGGAAGCCCAACTTTTCTCTTTCTTCATAGAACGTTTTCGCTACTTTCTTAGCGAGGTTTCGAATCCGGGCAATATAACCGGTCCTTTCTGTCACAGAAATCGCTCCGCGTGCATCAAGGATATTAAAAGTATGGGAACACTTAAGGACATAGTCATATGCAGGATGGACAAGGCCTTCATCCATCTGGCGATTTGCTTCTTTTTCATAAATATTGAAAAGGTTAAACAGCATGTCTTTGTCAGATGTTTCAAATGTATACTTGGAATGCTCGTATTCCGGCTGTCCAAATATGTCCCTTACTGTAAAACCGTTTGTCCATTCAAGATCAAATACATTTTCTTTATCCTGGATATAGGACGCCAGTCGTTCGATTCCGTATGTAATTTCCACGGAGACTGGTTTGCAGTCTAGTCCGCCTACTTGCTGGAAATAAGTGAATTGCGTGATTTCCATGCCATCAAGCCATACTTCCCAACCCAGGCCTGCACAGCCCAGGGATGGATTTTCCCAGTTGTCCTCTACAAAACGGATATCATGTTCAAGAGGATCAATACCCAATGCTTTTAGCGAATCAAGGTAAATTTCCTGAATATTGTCCGGTGAAGGCTTCATGATCACCTGGAATTGATGATGCTGATAAAGCCTGTTCGGATTTTCTCCGTAGCGGCCGTCAGCCGGGCGTCGGGATGGCTCAACGTACGCCACATTCCATGGTTCAGGGCCAATTGCCCTTAAAAATGTGTAAGGACTCATCGTACCTGCACCCTTTTCGGTGTCATATGCCTGCATAAGGACGCATCCTTGTTCAGACCAGTGTTTTTGCAATGTTAAAATCATATTCTGAATATTCATCTTTACACCTCCGAATTTTTTAAATCGTGTTTTACTATGCTCTTTTCAAAAGCTCTTGCTTTGCTGCGCAAAGGCGTTTAGGCATCAAATTACGAAAAAAATAGACTGTATTGAAATTAAAAAAACTCTCGCCCCCTATGCATCCAATCATGCATAGGGACGAGAGTTTACCCGCGGTTCCACCCTACTTGCTGCAAAAAGCAGCCTCTTTAAAAGTGATGTCGCTCCGGAACGCCTTCCTTAATTTCTGCAATCCGGCTCACACCATACCCGGACTCGCTAATACAGAGGGATTTAAGTACTCTTTTCCTTCACTGCAACATATGTAATTATCATCAGAGCTTTTTCTTGATGATGACTTTCTTAAAACAGGAAAAGCTTTTGATTTGAATAATAGCGAAATCAAGAAACAATGTCAATAGTTACAGTTGGTCCCTGAATGAATCCATTTGGTCGAGGAATTTCCTTGTTTTCAAATAAAGTCCTGAATATTCATCATAATAAGCGGAAATGACTTTTTTCAGCTCGGCTTTTGTCTCTGGCTTAACTGAAATATTGCCAAGCCGGCTTAGGTCAAGCATGTAGAACAAGCGTAGCAGCCTTACAGTTCCTGGCGAGATTCTGATCCTGTAGGGATCAATCTCAAAACAGCGATGGCACAGCAGACCGCCCTCTCTGATTGAAAAATTGAATTCACCCTCTGTATTGCCGCAATTTGCACACTTGTCCAAAACGGGATATAGACCCTGGACATTCAGCATTTTCATTTCATATATGAAAGTCAAAATCTCCATATCGTAGCCTTCATTCATAAAGCTGAGCGTCTGAAAAAGCAATTCGAACATAAAAGGATTGGATTTCTTTTCCTCTGTTACTTTATCTGTCAAATCAACAATATAGCTGGCATGTGCAGTAAGGAAAATATCCTCCCGGATCGACCGCATGGAAGAAATCATTTCCCCCTGCTGCAAACTGCCCAGCCCTGAACTTGCCTGAAAAAGAAACTGTCCGTAAGTAAAAAGCTGGGTGACAGCAGAAAGCCTGCTATTAGGCTTTTTAGCACCTCTTGCCATCACACCAACTTTACCAAATTCCCTTGTATATAGCGTAACTATTTTATTGTTCTCGCCATAATTTGTCGTTCTAATGACAATGCCTTCACATTTCTGCAGCATTTGTTGTCACCATCCATTACTACAGACAAACCTATGAGATTGGAAAATCAATTTCTGCTAGTTCATCCTCCTGATAACCGGGTATTTCTTGATCGTCTTTCTCTAATTCCTTAAAGAGAAGATATGTGTCAATGTTACCTGTCTGAGAAAACACCTTCCAGGTAAAGTCCAACATCGAAAACCCCACCTTTCATTTTTTCACTAGCAACTCATCTATCCCAAATCCTTATGAATATCATAGCCTGTCAATCAGATTTTCATGTCACGTAAAAATTGTAAATCCTATTTATGAATAATATTTACTTTCCGTTAATATGTTAATGAGGGAGCATTTACCAAACAGGCTTAATACTCATCTTCCCTGAAACCAAAATCACGAAGCTGCGTGGCTTTGTTTCTCCAATCCTTCTGTACCTTTACCCACAATTCCAGAAATACTTTAGTACCGAGCAGATTCTCGATATCATGACGTGCCCTTTTGCCGATTTCCTTCAGCATACTGCCCTGCTTGCCAATGATGATGCCCTTCTGGGAGTCCCTTTCTACAATGATTGTAGCCATGACATGCACCATTTCCTTTTCAGGCTGGCGTTCCATTTTTTCAATTACTACAGCAAGTGAATGAGGAATTTCTTCCCTTGTCAAATGAAGCGCTTTTTCCCTGATCAGTTCAGAAACAATAAAACGTTCGGGATGGTCTGTGACCTGGTCAGCAGGATAAAACTGTGGCCCTTCCGGCATTTTCTCCTTGATTTGCTCGAGGAGCTTTTCAACATTGTTGCCTTCTAATGCAGATATCGGGACAATTTCAGCGAAATTGAACTTTTCATTATAGGACTCAATTAGTTTGAACAACTCATCCGGATGAATCAGGTCGATTTTATTAATGACTAGGAAAACTGGTGTTTTTACATTCTGAAGTTTCTCAATGATAAATTCCTCGCCGCGGCCATATCCTTCCTGGGCATTTACCATAAACAAAACCAGATCGACTTCTTTTAAAGTATTCTGTGCTACCTTCATCATGAAATCGCCCAGACGATGCTTCGGTTTATGGATACCTGGTGTGTCTATGAATATCAGCTGTGAATCTTCAAGCGTAAGGACACCCTGGACCTTATTCCGGGTCGTTTGCGGTTTATCGCTCATAATCGCAATCTTTTGCCCGATCACCCTGTTAAGAAAGGTCGACTTCCCTACATTTGGCCTTCCAATGATGGAAATGAAGCCTGATTTGTGCGATTTACTGTTACTGCCTTGATTATTAAAATTCATACTGTATTTCCCTTCTCCATTTTATTTTAACTTATTTTCAGTGTGATTTCATCGTTTGTAGCAAAAATGAAATATAAAATTTTAAATTTTCTAAAAACATACAAGCACTGTTTTTACACTGTGATGATATTTTACTTAAGTTTTTCCCTGTTTTCAAATCGGTTCAAACATGTGCGCCATTTTTGTAAGGTCATTTGACTCTTTACACACTTTCTAAGCTTGCTTGACATGGTCTCAAAGATTGCAATGACAATGGGTACCTACATTGTCATTACTGTAGAGATGACCAACTCCTTTTGGCTGGTGCTCTTTTTAATTCTCATGGCGAAAAGTTGTTGTGGCTGCAGAAAGAAGAGTTATAAAGACCATCCGGTGCTGATAAAATGCTTGGATGGTCTTTAGAAGTACCATAAAGACAATCAAGTTCAGAAAAAGAGCCTCGGGTGGTCTTTAGGAGAGCTATAAATACCATCCACTGCGAAAAAATTGAGTGGGGTGGTCTTTAGAAGAGCTATAAAGACCATCAAGGGCAAAAATAGAGCCTGGGGTGGTCATTAGGAGAGTTATAAAGACCATCAAGGGCAAAAAAAGTGCCTGGGGTGGTCTTTAGAAGAACCATAAAGACCATCCAGGGCAAAAAAGTGCCTGGGGTGGTCTTTAGGAAGGCTATAAAGACCATCCAGAGCGAAAATATTGCCTGGGGTGGTCTTTAGAAGAGCTATAAAGACCATCAAGGGCAAAAAAAGTGCCTGGGGTGGTCTTTAGGAAGGCTATAAAGACCATCCAGCTCTGAAAAAGTTCCTGGGATGGTCTTTAGAAGAGTTATAAAGACCATCCACTGTGAAAAAAATGCCTGGGGCGGTCTTTAGAAGAACCATAAAGACCATCCACTGCGAAAAAAAGTGCCTGGGGTGGTCTTTAGAAGACCTATAAAGACCATCCAGCTCTGAAAAAGTGCCCGGGACGGTCATTAGTAGACAGAAACCTAGTATATCCATCCCCAAAAAAAGTTGCCCTGCAAATGGGGCAACTACAAAGCTAATATTCTTGGCAGAAAAATGATTAAACCAATCATGACACTGGCAATCGCAAAAACCAGGACAGCACCGGCGGCGATATCCTTTGCCTGCTTGGCAAGCGGGTGGTATTCTTTCGTATACAAATCAACTGTTCTTTCAATTGCGGTATTCATCATTTCCATCGAGATCATTCCGCCTATGGATAAAATGATAGCGATCCATTCGTATTTGCTTATCGATAAAATAAACCCAGCTAAAATCACAAAAATCGAAATCCCTATATGGATTTGGACATTTCGCTCTTTTGCGGCCACTGCTGCGATTCCCTCGAAACCAAATTTGAATGAGGAAGCAAGTGGATGCTTCCTCTGGTTATCAGCGTCCAAGCCCATACCCATCCAGGATTTCTTTTTGTCTGTCAAACATCTGTTTTTCATCCTGCTCATTCATATGGTCATAGCCTAATAAATGCAGGAGGCCATGGACCGCAAGGAAACCAAGTTCCCGCATGAATGAATGGTTATATTCTTCTGCCTGTTCCCTTGCTTTCGGAATGGAAATGATGATGTCACCGAGGATCCTCGGAATACCCTCCCCAACAATCTCCAGTTCTCCTTCCCCCATTTCCTCCAGGGCAAAAGAAATGACATCTGTCGGGCGATCCTTGTCACGATATTCTCGGTTTATTTCCTGGATTCTTTCATTCGATACGAATGTAACGGAAAGTTCACTGCCTTCCTCGACATTCTCCTGCTCGGCCGTATAGTTCAACAATTTTTCAATTTCACTTATTTCATGCTCTGACAATTCATTTATTTCATCCAAAAAATCAATTTCTAAACTCATGCCTGCTTCACCTTCTGCTTATTCATTTCTGGATATTCGATTCTCGAGTGGAATATTCCCTTTAACGTTTCACAAAGTGTATCAGCTACCGTATCCAGCTCCCTCAACGTGATATCACATTCACCCAGCTGGCCATCCTGCAGCCGGTCCCTAATAATATTGTGTACCAGATTTTCAATTTGTTCATGTGTAGGGTGCGCCATCGATCTTACAGCGGCTTCCACACTATCCGCGATCCCAATGACAGCTGACTCTTTTGTTTGCGGCTTAGGCCCCGGATAACGGAAATCTTCTTCTTTAACCTCATGCCCGCTTTGCTCCGCCTTATGAAAAAAGAATTTTAATAACGTTGTACCATGGTGCTGTTCTGCGATATCAATGATTTCTTTTGGCATCCGGTGCTTACGGAGCATTTCTGCGCCATCGGTAGCATGGGCGATTATAATGTTTTTACTCGTCAACGCCGGCAGTTTATCGTGTGGGTTATCCATATTGATCTGGTTTTCAATAAAGAATTGCGGCCGTTTCGTCTTCCCGATGTCATGATAATAGCAGCCGACCCTGGCCAGAAGCCCATTAGCTCCAATCGCTTCACACGCCGCTTCTGATAAATTGGCCACCATGACACTGTGATGGTAAGTACCCGGAGCTTCTGTAAGAATTTTTCTTAAGAGCGGGTGGTTTGGATTGGAAAGCTCGATCAGCCTTAATGTTGACAGGATGCCAAACCCCGCTTCAAAAAATGGCAATAATCCGATTGTCAATACGGCTGAAACGATACCGGAAACAAATGCTGCAATAAAATAAAAACCGTATTCCAGACCAGAATACTGGCTGTTCCTTAAAAACAGAATCGATAGGATCATAACCAGGTTAACCACCGATACAAACATCCCCGCCTGAAGGATTTTTGAACGCCTATTCTGTTTCTGCAGGAACAAAATGGCCGCCAGACCGCTGATTAAAATATAGATCCCGATTGTAACATTCAGCGTTCCAGTAATTCCTTCATTAAAGATGATGGAACCTGTAACGGCCAGGATCGCCATTTGAAACAATGCCAGTCTTTCATTAATCAGCATCTTAATCAGCATTGCTCCCATTGCCGCCGGGAACAGATAGCCAATCTCCGAGTATTCGAATTCATCAAACAGACTGACCAGCTTCATCAACAAGATTGAAGTTATGAATATGATGCTGAAAATCAAAAGATTCTTCTGCTTTTTATCAGCATTTTCCATTTCATTGAAAATGACATACAGAGCAAAAAGTATTAATGCTACAAGAATTGCCAGCCCGATAAAAGGCTTATAGGAGTTTTCACTTTCTAACAGACCTACAAGCTGGAGCTTTTTATAAACATCCCTGCTGATGAGCTGACCTTCATCCACGAGAATCTGCCCCTCAAGGATCCTTACAGGTTCAACACTGTCCATAGCCTGCTGGCGCTGATCCTCAGTTGCTTCAGGGTCGTAGAACTCATTCTGGACGACTGCATAGCGGCCGAGTTCGATAATAGCTTTCTTTAAACTGCTGCTCAAACTCGTATACTTCAATTCTTCCTCAACATTTAACTTCGCATTCTCCACTTCATCCGCGGGGACACTGTGCTTCATCGTATTATTTACAGCCGTAACCGTTAGGTCCTTGGCAACCAGCAGCTCTTCCTTCGGTGCTTGAAGCAGAGCAACGAATACTTCATCAGATAAGCTCTTTGTTTCACTCTCGGTCAACTTCGTTTTTAACATGGACAGTTTTTCTTCCTTCGAAGGACCTTCAGGAACAGGCTTATCTTCCACACCTGCCTCTTCAGCTGCTTTTTTCTTCTGGTCGATCTCTGCCTGCACTTCCTCATTGACTTCTGAAACCGAACTGAAAATGGAAGTGACTAAATCAACCCTGTTCTGTGCATATTCACTCTTGACTCTGTAGACATCATTGACTTTCTCAACCGCTTCCCTGCGGTTCGCTTCCGTGCTCTCTTTATCCTCAATTGTAATAGGCGAACGGATGGTTTTTTCCGCCAAAGAGTGTAATTCCAAATTAAGCTTTTCAGGTTTTACATTGCTGTACATCGCTGAATACATCACAACGCCTATCAGCAAAAATAATAAAACCCGGAAAATCTTTATATTCAACAAGTTCAATATGGCAGTTAATTGGACCTGCAGCTTTTCCATTTACAGCCCCTCCTACTAGAAAAGCGTAAGCGCCTTGACCAGGCACTTCTCAAAGCGAAATATGGACTTTTTATATAATAAATTTTTCAAAAAACAATTGGAGCAAGTTTGAGAATAACTGGGAAATATATTAACTTTATGTACCATCATATCAGTTTTCCCCGGAATTTTCACCTCTATTTGGAATTCCTGCTGTCAATATCAGTTCTGAAGCAGTTTCTTCCTCAGTAAAGGCAAAAGTCCGCCCTCGTTTTACCAAGAGCGGACTGAAATGTTATTCGGTTTTACCATAGGCCTCTATGATTCGGCCGACAAGTGGATGTCGCACTACATCAGCCTGTTCAAGGTGTATAAAGGATAGTCCGGAGACATCCTTCAGGACTTTTTCTGCTTCTACCAGCCCTGATTTAGCACCTTTTGGCAAATCAATCTGTGATGTATCCCCAGTTATGATCATTTTAGACCCAAATCCGAGTCGAGTCAGGAACATCTTCATCTGGGCTTGTGTTGTATTCTGTGCCTCGTCCAGGATCACAAATGCATCATCTAGTGTTCTTCCTCTCATATAGGCAAGAGGCGCAATTTCAATCGTTCCTCTTTCAATCAGGCGCAATGTATGTTCCGTGCCAAGGATATCGTGAAGGGCATCATATAATGGGCGAAGATAAGGATCCACCTTCTCCTTCAAGTCTCCCGGAAGGAAGCCAAGGCTTTCTCCTGCCTCTACAGCCGGTCTTGTAAGGATGATTTTTGACACAGTACCATTTTTAAGTGCCGTGACTGCCATTACGACCGCAAGATACGTCTTACCAGTACCAGCTGGTCCAATACCGAAAACCAGGTCGCGGCTTTTGATAGCATTAACATAGTGTCTTTGGCCAAGGGTCTTGACTCTGATCGATTTACCCTTAACATTTTTGCTGATTTCTTCATCATATAGATCCTTGAAGTATTCCAAAGTACCTTTTTCAGCCATTTGTATAGCGTAAACAGCTTCTCTCTGGCTAATGCTGATTCCTTTGCGGATCACGGCCAGCAGATTCACCAAAACAGCCTGGGCCAACGCCACCTTGTCCTCAGGTCCGGAGATTCCTACTGACTCTCCCCTGGTCACAATCGAGACACCAAGCTCCTGTTCAATCAACTTTAAGTTCATATCTGCATTGCCGAATAATGAAATAGCTTCAGTTGGGTTCGCTAGTTGTATTTCCATCGTTTTTAAGTCTGCTGTCATTCTCAGTCTCCTTGATAATTGGTTGTCCTTCTGCTATATCTTCAATGATCGTAAAATGTGTGGTTAGCTTTACTTTATCATTCTCGATTGACTGATGTAAAATTTTTTCCCCTTTAATGATAGCATTTTCAGGAAGGTAGTTTTTTATATCCTTTCTCGCCAAATCTTTTGCACTTTCGATCGCTTCCTGCCTCGAATAAATACGTGTTACCTGTTCCCGCTCCCGGATGGTCTTTTTTTCAACCTTTAAAGGGAGTTCCCACTTAAAAAATCTCACAGGCTGTTCAGTCACTTCGGTTTCATATTCACTGAATTCAGGTTTCCCGAATCCCCATACTGGCAAACCCCTTCCCGCGACTACTAGTGAATATTTCTTTTTTTCATTCCCGTTATAAACCTGAAACGTACTCTTCAACGGCAATTCCACCTTCGTTGAATACCAAGTCTCACCGAGAATTTCTCCAGTGGCTGCCACAACTTTCAGATCATCTTCCTTTCCATACAGACCGGAAACAAGAAGCTGGCCTGGCATAACATAGTCATTCACTTCAACCACCGGTTCGCCCTTTTCCACAAAAATCTTGACAATGGCAGCCTTTCTTTTAGCTACCAGGTGCCTCGGCCCTATTACTTCTGCTTTTTCCGGCTCACTCTTTTCTACAGCCTGGAAATGATAAGTCGTCCCTTTTAACTCCACACCAATCCATGTCAGGGCCCCAACTTTATCTGTCAGTTCCTTCTGGATACTTTCCACACTGTCTATAGATAACTGCAATTTGCCGATTCCAATCCCCATTCTGTCCAATTCCTTGCGAATCTGGTGTTCAGTTGCCGGGCTCGCCCCTTTAATCTCTATACCCCATACCATGTTCGAAAGAAGCATCATCAAACCAAAGAATAAGAATGCCCCGGCCAAAAACCCACTGTTTGTCCATAATTTTTTTAAAAAGAAAGGGCCCCCTGCCCTCTCTAAAAACCTTATTTTACAGTTGCTGTCCCTTGCTGGAACCCTAAGCTTTTTTACATCCTGGAGATCGACATAAAAGGTGACGGCCTCTGATCCATGTTTTTTGACGTTCCATATCGAAACACCATTACGTGTCAGCTGATTTAAAAATCTTTCTATATCCTTTCCAGTCAACTTTACTTTTACTGTGCCAGAAAAGGTGTGCATCCATTGGTTTTTCATTCGTCTCCCCCTCAATCAATCATTTATATAAATAACCTGATCTATTTTTCCTTCAAGCAAGATTTCCTCAGGCAATATTGTCTTAATCACAAACGCTTTTCCCTTGACGAGAAGCTGGCCCCCTTTTATCATCAGGCGCACTTCGCCATCAGAAAATGCCAGCAGACCCCGGTGGTTCTCTATATAAATATGGACATGCCCAATCATCGTGATTCTAGGGAGATCCATCATGACATCTTGAGGAAGATCCATTTTTTGTGTCATCCATTTGCGTACATACTGGCCCCATTTTTTTGCCATAAAAAAAAGAACCCCCTTTCATCTCATATGTATGAGAAAAAAGGAGGTTCTAGCACCATTTTTAACTTTATGGATACGCATTCTTTCAAAACCACTGCACGCAGGCTAATTCTTTGACTTAGTTCTCCTGACAGGGTTGTATGCCCTTTTCGCCCTTGGTTTGCCAAGGATTTCGGCCCAAATTATTCCTTCTACCAGAGTGTCCCTGTCTGGCTCGAAGACAACTTCCGGTACTTTTTCCTCTCTCTTTTGCTTCAAACGGCCCGATGATTCACCAGCTGACATCCTGCCTTTACTTGATCTCTCTTTGTTCATCTGCTCCTCAGACTGATGCTTTCTTTCCAGATAAACCTTTTGAAGATCATTAATGATTTCAACACCAGTTTCACCAGGGACCTGTTTTTCTGATTCCCGGCTTCTATCTGATTCTCTGCGATTATCCTTTCCAATTTCAGATCGAGACTGACCTCTTGCCTCTGCCGGCTGTCTCCTGGCAGGGGCAGGACGAGGCTGCCTTGCTGGTCCAGGCTGCTGCACAGGACCGGGCGGCCTGACCGGGCGGCGCTGCGGCTGTTGGCCGTCCGGCCTCTTTTTGTTGAAAAGACTGGAGATTACCCCGATCAGAATAAACAGGGCTATAGGATTACTGAACAATTCAAATAAAATTTCCATGAGGAGCCCCCCTTTCTTTTAACGGGTTCTCGCATCAATTATTATTTTTGTCATCTTTTTTATTGTTTGAAAGCTTGCCAATGGATCCTCTCATATCTGTATCTGCTTCGATATTCTGGATATTCATATAATCCATTACGCCGATGTTTCCTTCACGTAGCGCTTCTGCCATTGCCAATGGTACAGTTGCTTCCGCCTCGACAACTTTCGCTCTCATTTCCTCAACGCGCGCCTTCATTTCCTGTTCTTGTGCTACAGCCATAGCGCGGCGCTCTTCCGCTTTCGCCTGGGCAATCTTCTTATCAGCTTCCGCCTGCTCTGTCTGAAGCTCGGCACCGATGTTCTTGCCGATATCAACGTCCGCGATGTCAATCGATAAGATTTCGAACGCTGTACCCGCATCCAGACCTTTTGAAAGGACTGTTTGCGAAATCATATCCGGATTTTCCAACACTTTTTTATGATTGTCAGAAGAACCGATTGTCGATACAATTCCCTCACCTACACGGGCAACGATTGTCTCTTCACCAGCACCCCCGACAAGTCGGTCGATGTTCGCTCTTACTGTAATCCTGGCTTTCGCCTTTACTTCGATACCATCCATTGCCACACCAGCTATGAATGGTGTTTCAATCACTTTCGGATTAACACTCATCTGTACCGCTTCCAGTACATCACGGCCTGCAAGGTCAATTGCTGCGGCTCTTTCGAATGAAAGTTCAATATTCGCACGGTGTGCAGCAATCAGGGCGTTTACTACCCTGTCAACATTACCTCCGGCAAGATAGTGACTTTCAAGCTGGTTCGTTGTTACATTTAGGCCTGCTTTGTGCGCCTTGATCATCGGATTGATGACCCTGCTTGGGATAACCCTTCTTAATCTCATACCAATCAGCGTAAAAATGCTGACCCTGACACCTGCTGCTAATGCTGAAATCCAGAGCATTACCGGTACGAATGTCAGCAATACACCAAGGAAAATGATCCCAAGTGCAATTGCCACTAAAACAAATGCTGTACTTGCATCCATATGAACTGCCTCCTAAAAATATTATTCCATGGTCTTTGAATCTTCTCATTTTACAAATTCAATTCAAAGACCATTGGTATTTATCTCTACTTGTTGCTTCACCGATTCGTCGCGGCAAGAATGCCTAATGAACAATACAATGAAAGAACAAATTAGATATCTCTAATCTCCCTGACCACAATTCTTGAACCTTCCGTTTTTACAATCCTAACTCTCTTATCCTTTGCAATAAACCCACCCTCACTGACTGCATCAATGCGTTCATCCTCAACAACGATCGTTCCAGAAGGTCTGAGGGGAGTAAGCGTAATTCCTTCTACCCCAATAAGTTCCAGGCGGTTTTTATTGGATACATAACCCTTTTCAGTGCTTGTTGAATCTGTCAGTATGATTCTTCTGAAAAATTTCATCTTTTTTCCAAACACCCTTATCATTAAAATAGATAAAACGATGGACGCAGTCAAGGCAATCAATAACGATATTCCCATATGGACCACATTATCCGATGCCATAAAAAAGCTTCCAATGATTGCTAATAGCCCAATTATTCCGGCTATTCCTCCAGGTATGAATAACTCAAGCAATATTAGCCCAACACCAAGCGCGAACAGAATCAATGTCTCAAAACCTGCCAGGCCGGCAACCATGTGCCCATAGAAGAATAGGAGCAAAGCGGACAAGCCGGCAATTCCCGGCAGACCAAATCCTGGAGAATACAGCTCAAGAACCAGCCCTAAACTGCCGATTGTCATCAAAATCGGGATAACGACTGGATGCGTTATGAATCTCGCCAGTTTTTCAGCGAAAGTCTCGTTCACATTCCGGATCTCTGCATCCTCATAGCCTAGTTTTTGCAATAACTCATCGAGATTTTTAACAGTTCCCTCGGAATAGCCAACATCGAGAGCCTGCTCTGCAGTCAGGGTAAGAAGCTCACCTTTGCCTGCACCAAGCTCCGGAAGGTCGATGCTGTCATCTGCCATCGCCTGGGCATAGATCGGATCCCGTCCGCTTTCAACCGCTGCTGCTTTCATGGCAGCAAACCAATAGGACTCCGCTTTTTTCCCAGCGGTATTGCCCTGCTGGTCGATGATTGCAGCCGATCCCATTGTAGAACCGGGAACCATATAAATTTCATCAGTATTCAGGGAAATATATGCACCTGCGGATAATGCCTGCTTATTGACGAATGCCACAGTTTTTAAGTCAGTGCCTGTCAGCAGCTTTCCAATACCGCCAGCTGCGTCAACCGCCCCGCCAGGTGTATTCACATCAAAAATGATTGCTTCCGCACCAGCCTCTTCTGCCTCTTTAACAGCTCTCTCCAGGAAGGCAAGCAGGCCCTTCTCCACTGTTTCTTCAATCGGCACCACATAGACCACTTTTTGATCAGCATCTGCCGTGAACGGATAGATCCAGCTAGCCAGTGACAAGAGGATGATGATGCTCGCAATCACTGATTTTATTTTCAAATCGGCACCTCCATTCATAAATATAAGGCCATAGTGGTAATACGCAATTGAACCCCAAAAGGTTTCATTGATTTCCAACAGATTTTCAACTTATTTACCTCGGACAGAAAAGTTACAATTTATTGTTAAGATGGCCCGTCATACTTCTACATCCTGGTTATTGAATGTGCAATGTGACCTTTTTGAGGCTCCGGTCTCGTCTTGGGCCTATAGAATGTTTCTAT
Organism: Bacillus sp. ISL-39; assembly: GCF_018613295.1. NCBI lineage: Bacteria > Bacillati > Bacillota > Bacilli > Caryophanales > Bacillaceae > Bacillus > Bacillus sp. ISL-39. Next base: position 197,778 of record NZ_JAGGQM010000001.1, on the reverse strand, counting down.
GCAACATTTTGTGGTACCAAGCCCTCTTTCTGGCTGATAAAAGGAGGTGAACCGAGTGAGTCACCATCAATATGTATATTAATCAACATAACACAAAGCATCATCCCAAGACACATTTTAGTATGCGCTAAAAAGGCCGCAAGAATATCCTGCGGCCTTCGAGCTTTTTATGAAAGGTGTTGTTGTACAAGTTTATTAACGAGAGATCCGTCTGCTTTACCTTTAACTTTAGGCATAAGGACAGCCATTACTCTACCCATATCGGCTTTAGATGCCGCACCGGTCTCTGCGATAGCTTCTTTGACGATTGTCGTCACTTCTTCTTCGCTAAGCTGCTGTGGCATGTAAATTTCGACATGCTTTAATTCTGTTTGTATCTTTTCAACGAGGTCTTGACGACCAGCTTTTTCAAATTCCTGGAGGGAATCTTTGCGTTGTTTCACTTCACGAGAAAGTACAGTTAACTCTTCTTCTTCGGATAGTTCCTGCTTGCCGAACTTGATTGCTTCGTTTTGCAGGGATGCTTTGACCATCCGAATCGTCGTGAGTCTGTCCTTTTCTTTGTTCTTCATCGCTTGTTTCATATCATTATTTAAACGCTCGAGCAGGCTCAAGTTGATTCCACCCTCTCTTAGAACTTGCGTTTTCTAGCAGCTTCAGACTTTTTCTTACGCTTTACACTAGGTTTTTCGTAGAATTCGCGCTTTCTAGCTTCTTGGATAGTACCTGATTTAGATACAGTACGTTTGAAGCGTCGAAGAGCATCTTCAAGCGATTCGTTTTTACGAACGACAGTTTTAGACATTCTCTTTCCCTCCCTCCGAGCACAACACACTAACACCAAAACACATGGGAAACCATGTACCTTGCAATTATAATATATCACTGGCAGGAGGTCAACTGTATTTAGCCCTTGTTTTTACATTATATACTTTTGCAGGATATCATACAGACTGAAAAATTAATTAGCATGTCCCGCACTCCTTTTCATACATTTAAATGGGAGGGGGAGTCCTATGGTCTATCTATTATTTTTCCTATTGTTTCTCGCTGTGTTCATTGGCGGAATGACATTGCTTCGGAAAGGCTTGTTCGAACTTTCCGCAAGCAGAATGAAGAACTGGCTGACCATCATGACTGATACACCACTTAAAGGATTGATGGCCGGAACCATAGTTACAGCCCTTTTGCATAGCAGTTCAGCTGTCATGGTGATTACTATTGGATTGATTTCTGCCGGCCTGCTGAAATTCTCACAATCCATCGGGATTATCCTTGGATCAAATATAGGGACAACCTTCACCCTTGAAATCATCACTTTCAACATCGATGCATTTATCGTGCCATTCGCTGTTATCGGTGCGATTTTAATGGTATCGCGAAATAAAACATGGCAAAACATCGGTGCAATTTCTTTTGGGATTGCTGCTGTTTTCGCTGCAATGCGCGGTTTCACTTTCCTTGCTGACCCTGTGACCAGCTTGCCAATTGTTGAGGCTGCGCTCGCAAATCTGAACAACAGCCATTTGATCAGCATCCTGACAGGCACGATTGTAACAGCCATGATCCAATCAAGCACCGCGATGACTGGGATCATCATGGGATTTTTATCTGAAGGAACATTAAGCATGGATTCAGCAATTGCGGGGATGCTCGGTGCGAATATTGGCACATGCATTACCGCCATGCTGGCGTCCATAGGTGCCGGCAAAGAGGCCAGGCTTACAGCGTTTGCGCACGTGTGGCTGAATATCGCAGGCGCGGCAGTCTTCTATCCTTTCATCGACCATGTTGCTGCACTTGCTCCCATGACTGCCGCAAGACCCGAGGTCCAGCTGGCTCATGTCAGTGTCGTTTACAACATAATCGCTTCATTGCTCGTTCTTCCTGTTGCCGAGAAATTCGGCAGGATGATTGAATTCCTTCATGGGAAAGAAGAACATAATTAGTGGTTGAAAACTTACTCTAATAACTGGTCGTTATCTAACTAAACCGGCCCTTAAATTTAAAAAAGAGCTGGCATTTTGCCAGCTCTTTCCCATTCCACTATATAACAGCTTGTTCAGCTACAATTTCATCTTCAAGTATTCGGACAAATTGCCCTTCATTGTAAGGATAGCCTGCTTTCACAATCTTGACCTTCACAATTTTACCGATCATCTCTTCAGCAGCAGGGAAGACTACTTTCAAATAGTTGTCTGTATAACCTACATAAAGTCCGCTGTCTGGCTCTTCCTTATAGATTTCTTCAGGAATCACTTCAAGCACTTCATTTTCAAATTGTGAGGCATATTCCTTTGCAAGCTGATTGGAAAGCTCAATCAATCTATGAACACGTTCGTTTTTCACTTCTTCGTCCACCTGGTCTTCCATTCTCGCAGCAGGAGTGCCTGTCCGTTTTGAATAAGGGAAAACATGCAGCTCTGAGAATTGATGCTTCTTGATGAAATTATAGGTTTCCATAAATTCTTCATCTGTTTCACCCGGGAAACCGACAATGATATCAGAGGTAACTGCAAGACCTGGCAATACTTCCTTTAGCCGGTCTAGACGCTCTCCGAAAAATTCCATTGTGTATTTACGGCGCATGCGCTTCAACACTGTGTCAGATCCAGATTGGAGCGGGATGTGCAAGTGGCGGACGATAATATTGGATTGGTCGATTACCTCGATCACTTCGTCTGTTATCTGACTCGCTTCAATAGAAGATATTCGCAGACGCTTTATACCCTTGACTTGTGCTTCGAGATCTCTAAGCAATGCAGCTAGGTTGTAGTCTTTCATGTCTTCACCATATCCGCCTGTATGGATACCGGTAAGGACGATTTCCTTGTAGCCGGCATCAACAAGCTGCTGAGCCTGGCGAATGACCTCCTGTGGATCACGGGATCTCATCAAACCGCGTGCCCATGGAATAATACAGAAGGTGCAAAAGTTGTTGCAGCCTTCCTGGATTTTCAATGAAGCTCTTGTACGGTCTGTAAATGCAGGTACATCAAGTTCCTCATAGACACGGTTCTTCATGATATTGCCAACAGCATTGATAGGCTGGCGCTCTTGTTTGTACTGTTCGATATACCCAAGCATTTTTACGCGGTCCTGTGTACCGACGACGATATCAACTCCAGGAATCGCCATGATTTCTGCTGGAGAAGTCTGTGCATAGCAGCCGGTAACACAAATAACTGCGTCCGGATTCTTACGCACAGCCCGGCGGATGACCTGGCGGCTCTTCTTGTCCCCTGTATTCGTTACCGTACAGGTATTGATGACATAAACATCTGAAGCAGACTCAAATTCTACTCTCTCGTATCCTTGTTCCTTAAATAACTGCCAAATGGCTTCTGTTTCGTAATGGTTAACCTTGCAACCTAATGTATGAAAAGCAACTGTAGGCATTATCTTCACCCCAATAATTCAAAATGATAGGAAACAGCAGACAATGTATATAGCGGTGCTGTTTCTGTACGCAAAATGCGCGGCCCGAGACCACAAGCTAAAAATCCATTCCTATTTAAAAGGTCAACTTCATCCGAGGTAAGTCCTCCCTCCGGCCCAAATACAATCAGAAGGCTATCACCTTCCTGTAATTTCGCAAGAGTTGAAGAAAGGACCGAAGCTTCGCCTTCCCTCGCTTCTTCCTCATAAGCAACCAGTTTATAAGTATACTCACCGCTTGCTTTGATCAGTTCTTTAAGACTGACCGGTTCTTTCACTTCTGGAACATAACTGCGATGCGACTGCTCAGCAGCTTCCTTGGCAATCTTCTGCCAGCGATCAACCTTTTTGGCAGCTTTCTTGCCGTCCCATTTAACAATAGAGCGGGATGCGGTAAAAGGGACAAATTCAAAGGCACCCAGTTCAGTACCCTTCTGAATAATTAATTCGAGCTTATCCCCTTTGGGCAGACCGCTCGCAATCACGACATGGACCGGGAGCTCAGTAGTCCCTTCCTCCCATTTTACAACGTTTGCCACAACGATTTCATCGGTAATTTCTGCAATCTGGCAAACCGCACTTTTTCCCATGGGCATGACACAGATGATTTCGTCACCAGCCTTCATCCTCATGACACGTACAATGTGATGATAATCATCGCCGCTAACATGGAACTGGTCCATATTACCTTGTTCATCAATAAAATATCGCTGCATCACAACACCTGCTTTCTGAAAAGCGCAAGCGCCTGGATCAGCCTCGAAAAGCTTCGGGGAACTAGGCGCTGGAGCTAGACATTTCTCAGATTTAAGACATATGATTTAAAAAAGACAGAAAAAAGGGGTTAAGCTTTTCCCCTTTTCTCCACATTATTTCTTTTTACTGATGATCGCAACCCAGTCTTCCATAGAAATAATCTCCTCTATTTCAAACCCTGCGTTGATCATTGCATCCTTGACGACTTCTTTCTTCTGCTGGATGATACCAGAAGTAATGAAATATCCGCCATTTTTCACGACCTTGCCCGCATCATCAGCAAAGCGCAGAATTACTTCTGCCAGGATATTCGCTACTACAATATCCGCTCCTTCTTCAACACCGTCAAGAAGATTGTTTTGTGAAATGGTTGCGACATCGTGGACCTTGTTCAGCTTGAGGTTGAGTTTTGCAACCTGCACTGCTACATCGTCCAGGTCCATCGCTTCCACTTTCCCCGCCCCCAGCTTAGCTGCTGCAATACTGAGAACACCTGAACCAGTTCCAACATCCACGACTCGGTCACCAGGCTGGACAGTTCTTTCCAGCGCCTGGATACACATAACAGTCGTCGGGTGCGTTCCTGTGCCGAATGCCATGCCCGGGTCAAGCTCGATGATCAATTCATCGGTGTTGACTGGCGTGTAATCCTCCCATGTTGGAACGATCGTGAATTTCTCGGAAATTTTCACAGGATTGTAGTATTTCTTCCAGGCAGTTGCCCACTCTTCCTCATTCACTTCACTGATTGAAACTTTATTCAGCCCAATATCGATATTGTAGATAATCAGGCTATTGATTGCTTCTTTTATCTCATCGACTGTTTCTCCAAGAAAACTATTTACCGGCAGATATGCTTTGACAATAACTCCTTCTTCCGGATAATCGTCTGGATTAAGCTGGTATATTTCTCCGAACTGGTCCTCTCTCTCCTTTTCAAGCTCCAGCGGATCTTCGATAACAACTCCGCTCGCGCCTGCTTCGTGCAGGATATTGGAAATCGGCTCAACCGCTTCATTTGTAGTTAAAATGCTGATTTCAGACCATTTCATTTATACCAACTCCATTCGATTAATCACCTTTAAAGGCACGTTTTACTTTGGAAAAAAAGCTTTCCTCCTGCTCTCCAAGCGGAGACTGACCGCTTACTTCGGCAAACTCACGGAGAAGCTGTTTCTGCTTTTCAGACAGTTTGGTTGGAGTAACGATTCGAACCAGGACATGCTGGTCTCCAGTACCATATCCGCGGACATTTGGGACACCTTTGCCCTTCAAGCGGAACTTTGTGCCCGTTTGTGTTCCAGCAGGCACTTTCAATTTAACTTTGCCATGCAATGTAGGGACTTCAACTTCATCACCCAGTGATGCCTGGACAAATGTAATCGGCATTTCGCAATAAATATCATCGCCGTCACGCTCAAAGAATTCATGCGACCTGATGTGGAAGACAATGTAAAGGTCGCCTGGAGGACCGCCATTGATACCGGCTTCTCCTTTTCCTGCCACCCTCAGCTGCTGGCCATCATCGACACCGGCAGGAATTTTAACATGAATCTTGTTCCTTCTGGTAACCTTCCCAGTGCCAGAGCAAGTTGAACATTTTTCTTTGATTTCCTTACCTGTTCCATTACAGTAATGACACACTCGGCGGTTAACAATACGTCCAAAAGGCGTGTTTTGTTCTACACTGATTTGTCCGCTGCCATGACAGTGTTTACATGTATCGACTTTAGTACCAGGTTTGGCACCAGTTCCGTCACAAGTATCGCACTCTTCTTCACGAGGGATCTCGATATCTGTTTCCTTGCCAAATACAGCTTCCTCGAACTTCAAGGTCATTGTGTACTGAAGGTCAGCACCCTGTCTTGGCGCGTTCGGATCACGGCGCCTGCCGCCTCCGCCGCCGAAGAAGGAATTGAAAATATCTTCGAAACCGCCAAAGCCGCCGCCGAAATCGCCGCCGCCTCCAAATCCCTGGTTAGGGTCCACATGGCCGAACTGGTCATAATGAGCACGCTTTTGATCGTCGCTCAATACTTCATAAGCTTCCTTAACTTCTTTGAACTTTTCGTCTGCTCCCGGCTCTTTGTTAATGTCCGGATGGAATTTTTTAGAAAGCTTGCGGTAAGCCTTCTTTATTTCATCCTTCGAAGCCGAATTACTGACTCCGAGGACTTCATAGTAATCCCGTTTACTCATGATTACCACTCCCGAATCTTTTCACATAAAGATAATTCTAACATTCCCGTACATTCATACGCAATATTTAAAATATCTGGATATGCGTTATTTTGAATCTCTTTTTTTATCCAATGGCTATGATTAATTAGTCAGTTGGCATTAAAAAAGCCAAAGCCAAGTATGACCTGACTTTGACTTTTTGGTTGCTATGACAGTTTATTATTTATCGTCATTTACTTCTTCGAATTCTGCGTCTACGACATTGTCGTCTTTCTTTGTTCCTTCTTGACCTTCTGCGCCTTGCTGTCCCTGCTGTTGCTTGGCAGCTTCTTCGTAAAGCTTGACGCTTAGGTTTGTAACGATCTCTTGAAGAGCATCCTTCTTAGTGCGGATTTCTTCAATTTCGCCTTTTTCGATTGCAGCCTTCAGCTCATCTTTAGCTTCGTTTGCCTTCTTGACTTCTTCTTCATCTACCTTGCCTTCAAGGTCCTTCAAAGTCTTTTCAGCAGTGAATACTAACTGATCAGCTTCGTTGCGAAGTTCTACTTCTTCTTTAAGCTTCTTGTCAGCTTCAGCGTTTTCTTCCGCTTCTCTTACCATGCGGTCGATTTCTTCATCAGATAATCCTGTAGAAGACTTGATTGTGATCTGCTGTTCTTTGTTTGTACCAAGATCCTTCGCACGTACGTTTACGATACCGTTCTTGTCGATATCGAATGTTACTTCGATTTGAGGTACTCCGCGTGGCGCTGGCGGGATATCAGCCAACTGGAAGCGGCCAAGTGTCTTGTTGGCAGAAGCCATTGAACGCTCACCTTGAAGCACGTGGATATCAACGGCAGTCTGGTTGTCAGCAGCTGTTGAGAATACCTGTGATTTTGAAGTAGGAATTGTTGTATTGCGATCGATCAGCTTTGTGAATACGCCGCCCATTGTTTCAATACCAAGTGAAAGCGGAGTAACGTCAAGAAGAACGACATCCTTTACATCACCAGAGATAACGCCGCCCTGGATCGCTGCACCCATGGCTACAACTTCATCAGGGTTTACGCCTCTGTGAGGGTCTTTTCCAGTTTCTTTTTTGATTGCTTCCTGTACAGCCGGGATACGTGTAGATCCACCGACAAGGATAACTTTATCCAGTTCAGATGGGCTTAAACCTGCATCTTTAAGCGCCTGGCGAGTTGGTCCCATTGTACGCTCTACCAAATCTGCAGATAGCTCTTCGAATTTAGCGCGAGTCATGTTCACTTCAAGGTGAAGCGGTCCAGCTTCCCCAGCCGTGATGAACGGAAGTGAAATCTGTGTAGAAGTTACCCCGGAAAGGTCCTTCTTTGCTTTTTCTGCAGCATCCTTCAAACGCTGAAGAGCCATTTTATCTTTTGAAAGGTCAATGCCATTTTCTTTCTTGAATTGTTCTACCAAGTAGTCAATGATTACCTGGTCAAAGTCGTCACCGCCTAGACGGTTGTCACCTGCAGTAGATTTTACTTCGAACACGCCATCGCCAAGTTCGAGGATGGAAACGTCGAATGTACCGCCGCCAAGGTCATAAACAAGGATCGTCTGGTCTTCATCCATTTTATCAAGACCGTAAGCAAGAGCAGCAGCCGTTGGCTCGTTGATTATACGCTCAACTTCAAGGCCTGCGATTCTTCCCGCATCCTTAGTTGCCTGACGTTCTGCATCGTTGAAATATGCAGGAACAGTAATGACGGCTTTAGTCACAGGCTCACCAAGATAATCTTCTGCATAAGACTTCAAGTATTGAAGAATGACTGCAGATAATTCCTGCGGTGAGTAATCTTTTCCTTCAGCTTCCACCTTATGGTCTGTTCCCATGTGGCGCTTGATGGAGATGATTGTATTAGGGTTAGTGATTGCCTGACGCTTTGCCACTTCACCAACCTGGCGTTCGCCATTTTTGAACGCGATGACAGAAGGAGTCGTTCTGTTACCTTCTGGATTTGGGATTACCTTTGGTTCGCCGCCTTCTAACACGGCAACACAAGAGTTAGTTGTTCCTAAGTCAATACCAATGATTTTACTCATTTTCAATTACCTCCTGGTTCTTTTATGTAGGCTCTTTTCGTAAACTTTGTTGCTTTTTCAAGCAAACCGTAAAAACCGGCACCTGGGTTTTTACGAGTATTAATATAATCTTTCTTCAGAAATCTCCTCGAAAAGAGCCCTGATACCTTTATTAATACGGATGCTAGAAATGGTACGAAAAGCGACAATCACTGTAAAAACAGCCTTTAATAACCACTGTTATTGGTTCACTTTTACCATTGCCGGACGAATAATGCGGTCCTTGAGCATATAGCCTTTTTGAAACTCTTCAACAACAATGTTAGGACCGAAATTTTCATCTTCAGCCTGCATAACAGCCTGGTGAAGATGCGGATCAAATTCCTTGCCGACAGCTTCAATTACCTCAACGCCTTCATTTTTAAGCGCATCAAGCAAGCTGCGGTACACCATTTCCACTCCCTGCTTAAGGGATTTCGACTGTTCATTATCCACTTCCATCTTCAAAGCACGCTCGAAATTGTCGATAGCGGGCAGAAGATCCGTAATAATGCTTTGGGCTCTATATTTAGCGCTCGCTTCAAGTTCAATCCTTGAACGACGGCGGAAGTTGTCAAAATCAGCCTGAAGGCGCAAGTAACGGTTGTCGGCTTCATCAAGCTTCCCTTGCAGTTCAGCCACTTTCTTCTCCATCGGATCTTGCTCTTCCTCTTGAGATGGCATCTCTTCAGTTTTTTCAGAAGCTTCATTTTCAGCAAAAACTTCCTCAACCGTTTCTTCATCCGTCTGGCTGTTCAATTCTTGCTCAGTATTTCTCTCTTCTGTCACGTTAACTCACCTCCCTCAAAGTATCGCGGCCGTGTAGTGCCGCTGTTCCAGGTGGTCTGGATTGGTTTATATTTCAACGAAGCAAACATGCTTCAGTAGAAAACACATGACGATTCAGGATGGAACAGGCTGCTCCACCCTTAATCAATATTTCCATGCTTATTTATTTTGATACAGCTGTGTCAGCACCTTGGACAAATCGGTACTGATCAATTGGAGCAAGCTGATGACTCTCGAATACTCCATTCGTGTCGGTCCCAAAACCGCGATGGACCCTAGCTTTTCTTCACCCATGGAATAAGTCGCAGTAATCAGGCTGCAATTTTCCATTGCAGAGTTATCATTTTCTGTTCCAATCTTGACATTGATTCCAGCCGGGTTTTGCCTGATCAGATGATATAAACCATCTTCATGTTCAATCATATTCATCAGGTTACGGATTTTCTCGACATCATTGAACTCTGGCTGACTGAGGATATTCGTCTTGCCGCCAAAGAACACCTTCTCACTGGCCGGCATGTTCAAAGTATCCATGATGGTATTCAGGAGTGTGTCATAGCTGCTGATATGCTGGCGCAGCAGCATGGCAATCTCCTTGTAGATCTTGGAATTCAGATTGGTAAGCGGAACGCCTGCCAAGCGTTCATTCAGGATATTGACCATTTTTTCAACATCTGAAGGATCAATGCTGGTTGGGAAATGGAAAATCCTGTTTTCTACATGCCCTGTATCAGTTATGATGATGGCGATAGCCGTATCCTTATTCAAGGGAACGATCTGCAACTTTTTCAGCCTGTTATCCTTTACAGCCGGTCCTAAAACAATCGACGTATAATTCGTCATTTCCGATAAAATTCTCGCTGATTTCTGGACGATTTTTTCTAATTCGTAGATCCGCTCAGCAAAAATCGATTTTATAGCCGCCATATCTGAATGATTCACTTTTTGCGGCAGCAGAAGGTTATCTACATAAAAGCGATATCCCTTCTCGGATGGAATCCTTCCAGAGGATGTATGGGTCTTTTCAATGAATCCCATATCCTCCAAATCCGCCATTTCATTCCGGATCGTCGCCGAACTGAAATTAATTTCTTCCTTTTTCGACAAGCTCCTTGAACCTATCGGTTGAGCTGAACGAATAAAGTCATCAACAATCACCTGCAAAATGAGCACCTGACGATCTGTTAACAACATCATCACCTCTGTTAGCACTCTATAAGAACGAGTGCTAATTCTAAAAATAATTTATCAATAAACGCTGAGGATGTCAATGATTTGATACCCCGATGAAGGATTGAAAAACTTCATTACCGAGAAGGCGCCCCTGTCTCGTGAGGAAGATTTTTTCTCCATCCGTTTTGAGCAGACCTTTTCCAGACCAATCCTTGATTTGATCTGAGAATAAATGCAGCGGATTCCGGCCGAATTTTTCTTCGAAGTGTCGAATCGAGACACCTTCCGTTTTCCTTAGTCCGAGGAACATCTCTTCTTCCATTTTTTCCTCGACTGTAACCTTGTGGGCATCCATAATCGGAAGTTCACCTTTGGATAAGGGCTCCATATATTTTTTCATGGGCCCATAATTTGACTGCCTGATTCCATTGACATAACCATGGGCTCCGGCACCGAATCCAAAATACTCCTCGTTGTTCCAATAGGTAAGGTTGTGTCGGCTTTCAAATCCAGGGACAGCAAAATTGCTGATCTCATATTGTCTAAGGCCGCCGCTTTCCATTTGCTCGATGAGTGTTTCGTACATTTCCGCTTCCGTATCCTCGCCTGGAAGCAGCAGCTTTCCTTTTTGCAATAAGTTATAGAATACCGTTTTAGGCTCAATGATCAATGAATAGCCTGAATAATGGACCAGTCCCAATCCGAGGGCTGTTTGGATTGATTGTACGAAATCCTGCTTTGTCTGGCCGGGAAGGCTGTATATCAAGTCGATGCTGATATTATCAAAGCCAGCTGCTTTCGCATTTTCAATCGATTCAAACACATCCTTCGCCCGATGGCTTCGGCCGATTTTTTTTAAAAGTTCATCATTAAAAGTCTGTACTCCAAAACTCAGACGGTTCACACCAGCATCTTTCAGAATGGCGAGTTTCTCTCTTGAGAGATCGCCTGGATTTGCTTCAAAGGTATATTCAGTGTTGCTGTCTATATGAAGCTGCCTGTTTATACTTGAAACAAGTCTCTCCAGTTGTTTTTCATTCAAGGCAGTAGGTGTGCCGCCCCCGACAAACACCGTTTCCATAATTTGTTTGTTTGCTGAAAGGCTCATTTCATTCTCCAGGGACTCCAGGTAATCATCAACCGGCTGCCCTTTCATGAATACCTTGTTAAAATCACAGTAATGGCAAATGTGGTGGCAGAAAGGGATATGGATGTATGCTGCTTTCATTATTCGTTCACTTCCCAGGTGGCTTAAAAGCCAGATTTAGCATCAATTACTTTTCAAGAAATTTTCTTATAAACCGTGATTCTATTGAAAAAAGAGGCCAGAATCGCTTGCTTTAACAAGCACATCCAGCCTCCCCCGCTATTTTACTTCTTTGTATTGCTGTCGTCCATTTTCAGGACTGCCATGAAGGCTTCCTGCGGTACTTCTACAGAACCGACTTGCTTCATGCGTTTTTTACCTTCTTTTTGCTTCTCAAGGAGCTTACGCTTACGTGAGATATCCCCACCGTAACATTTTGCCAATACGTTTTTACGCATTGCCTTTATGGTGGAACGAGCAACGATTTTCTGTCCGATCGCCGCCTGGATAGGCACTTCGAATTGCTGTCGTGGAATTAGGTCTCTCAGCTTATCCACGATCACCTTTCCGCGTTCATATGCAAAGTCCCTATGAACGATGAAGCTCAATGCGTCGACTTTTTCAGCGTTAAGCAGGATATCCATCTTTACAAGCTTGGAAGGCTTGTACCCGATCAGTTCATAATCGAAAGAAGCATAGCCTTTCGTGCTTGATTTTAGCTGATCGAAGAAATCATAAACAATTTCAGACAACGGGATTTCATACACGATGCTTACACGCGTTTCATCCATATATTGCATATCGATAAAGATACCGCGCTTTTCCTGGCAAAGCTCCATGATCGCGCCAACATAATCATTCGGTGCCATCATTGTAGCTTTTACATAAGGCTCTTCAACACGGTCAATCTTCTGAGGGTCAGGCATATTAGACGGGTTGTCTACCTTCAGTTCAGTACCATCAGTCATGATGACATCATAGATAACACTTGGCGCAGTCGTAATCAAATCAATCTTGAATTCACGTTCGATACGCTCCTGGATGATTTCCATGTGAAGAAGTCCGAGGAATCCGCAACGGAAACCGAAGCCTAACGCCTGTGAAGTTTCCGGTTCGAACTGTAGCGCTGAATCGTTAAGCTCCAGCTTTTCAAGAGCTTCCCTTAGATCATTGAATTTCGCTGAGTCAATCGGGTACAGACCGCAATATACCATTGGGTTTAAGCGGCGGTAACCTGGAAGCGGCTCAGCAGCTCCATTCTTCGCGTTCGTAATCGTATCACCAACACGTGTGTCGCCTACATTTTTAATTGCTGCTGTTAAAAATCCAACATCTCCGACAGTCAGTTCTTCCGCAGGAGTGGCTTTCGGAGTAAACACTCCAACCTCTGTTACTTCAAACTCTTTGCCTGTCGCCATCATCCTGACTTTGTCGCCAACTTTTACCGTTCCATCGACGACTCGGATATAAGCAACTACGCCGCGGTATGCGTCGTATAATGAGTCAAAAATCAAAGCCTTCAAAGGTGCGTCCGGGTTCCCTTGTGGCGCCGGAACCTTTTCAACGATTTGTTCTAGGATTTCCTCAATTCCGATTCCTGCTTTTGCAGAAGCAAGAACAGCTTCGGAAGCATCCAGACCAATCACTTCTTCAATTTCATTTCTTACACGCTCAGGATCCGCACTCGGCAAATCAATTTTATTGATGACCGGCACGATTTCAAGATCATTGTCGATTGCAAGGTAAACGTTCGCCAATGTCTGTGCCTCAATTCCCTGGGCAGCATCGACAACAAGAACCGCTCCCTCACATGCTGCAAGGCTTCGGGAAACCTCATACGTGAAGTCTACGTGACCAGGAGTATCAATTAAATGGAATGTATAAACCTCTCCATTCTTTGCCTTATACTTCAATTGTACTGAATTCAGCTTTATCGTGATTCCGCGCTCACGCTCGAGATCCATGGAGTCCAAAAGCTGATCCTTCATTTCACGGGCAGTCAATGCATTCGTCTTTTCAAGGATACGGTCAGCCAGCGTGGACTTACCATGGTCAATATGGGCGATGATCGAAAAATTTCGTATTTTGCTTTGTCTATTAAGTCTATCTTCTCTGTTCATTGCGTTCACTCCTACTTTACTCGCGCATGTACACTATTGTTGATTATATCAGCACGAATATCAAGATTCAATAAATAATAGAGGAAGTCTCGCGGACAGCAGCCTAAACTCGGCTGGACTGCGTCCATAGATTGTTCACAGAATATTAGGAACTTATTAGGTAAAATAAACTGTAGAAAGGATGTGGATTATGTTTATAAAGAATCGCTCTGAATCGGAAGAGTTAAGAGTGCTTAAGGCGCTGAACCCAAGAATGGATTTAGCAGAGAAGCAGAAACAATATTATTTCAATCTAAAAAAAGGATTTGAAGGAGAGGTGATGTTTGATGGGTATCTCAAACGAATACTTATTCAATCTCTTATCCTTAACGATTTGCTGCTTGAACAGAATCATTCCCATTTCCAAATAGACTCACTGATGATTTCACAAAGCCTCACCTATTTATTTGAAGTTAAAAATTTTGAAGGAGAGTATTATTTTGACGGTGATACATTCAGGAAAATTAACGGGACCGAAGTTAAGAATCCACTGCTCCAACTTGAAAGGAACGTATCACTGTTAAGACAATTTTTCAATAGTATCGGATTTAAAATCCCCATCGAACCCTATCTTATTTTTGTCAATCCTGATTTCACTTTGTACCAGGCTCCCCTCAACAGGCAAATCATCCTCCCGACCAACCTAAATCGCTTTATCCAACATTTGAATAACCAGAAGTCTAGTCTAAACTATCAACATTCCAGACTGTCTGAATCATTATTATCCTCTCATTTGACCAGATCTCCTTTCACTAAAATACCACCATATGAATATGCACAGCTGCGAAAAGGTGTGTTTTGTCATTCTTGCGGGGCGGTTTTGGAGGAGTTTCGAGGGGTTATACTAACGTGCAAGAAATGCGGGAGACATGAGAATACAAAAGAAGCTTTGTTAAGAAGTATTGAAGACCATCGAATCTTAAGTCCGACTAAAAAGGTCTCTACGAATATCATCTATGAATGGTGTGGTGAAATATTACCCAAACCAGTAATAAGGCAGGTTTTAAAGGAGAATTACAGCGTTTCAGGCTATGGTAAATGGTCGTATTATGAATAAGTAACTTTTAAATCACTAATGCCTTAGTCGTTAGTGATTTTCTTTTGTTTTGTCTGCTTTCATGAGCATTTTTACCATAAATTAGAGAAAAAAGATGCCAATCAACTATATTGTTGTTGAGATTTTCTTTAATCTGGATTTTTCTGTTACCAATACGCCTTATTGATGTTGGGAATTTCCTTAATTTGGATTACCTAACTACCAATACGCCTTATTGGTGCTGACAATTCCCTTAATCTGGATTTTTCTGTTACCAATACACCTTATTGATAATGATAATTCCCTTAATCTGGATTTACTAACTACCAATACGCCTTATTGATGATGAGAATTCCCTTAATCTGGATTTCCTAACTACCAATACGCCTTATTGGCGTTGATAATTTCCTTAATTTGGATTTCCCAACTACCAATACGCCTTATTGGTGCTGACAATTCCCTTAATCTGAATTTTTCTGTTACCAATACGCCTTATTGGTGTTGGGAATTTCCTTAATCTGGATTTACTAACTACCAATACGCCTTATTGGTGTTGAGAATTTCCTTAATCTGGATTTACTAACTACCAATACACCTTATTGGTGCTGACAATTCCCTTAATCTGGATTTTTCTGTTACCAATACGCCTTATTGGTGTTGGGAATTCCTTAATTTGGATTCCCTAACTACCAACACGCCTTATTGGTGTTGATAATTCCCTTAATCTGGATTTTTCTACTATCGCTCATCTTAATTGGGTTATCCAATAACCTCAAAACAAAAAACAGCGGGCCAAGGCCCGCTGCTCTACTCACTTCCCTGCAATCAATTCAACGGTTTTCTCGACGATGGCGGATACTCCATCTGCGAGTTGTTTGCCTAGTGATGAGAAGAGGTTGAATGCTTTCATTTCTTCTAGTTTTTTCCGTTTTTGTTCGAGGTCATGGCTGGAAATGTCATTTCCTAAAATGGCGGTTTCAAAGCTCCCGTTTTCGTTTTCGTTTATGCTGAACGCACTTTTGAATTCAGGGTCTTCATAGCCTTTCATTTTATGGATGCCTTCATTTGCCTGCTGCATGCCGAACAATACGGATATGAACATTAAAGAAGCAAGCATGAAGCTTTTAAGCATGAACATTTTCATCTCGATCACCTATCGATTTTTTATTGTTTGTCAGAAGCTTCCTGCGATGGTGCATCTACTTTTTCCGCCTGCCAGTAGAATTCGCTGAAAACATCTGCAAGTGCGTCGGCGGACCGATTCAGCTCTTCAAAGGTGTTATCAACCCCGCCAAACTCTATTAGTAAGGCATTACCGGACAAGTCCTGATTGAACTTTCCATTCGTCGAGGCACCCTTTTTCTCGATAATCCCCCTGCTTAATCCCTTGCCGTATTTTTTATCAAGGAGATTATGCAATTCCCGCGCGAGAGCAAGGTTCTTTTCGTAATTGGCGTTTTCCCCGCCGATGACAAATGCAAGTTTTGCGTAAGGCTTTCCGTTGATATCAATCGTCGTTTTGTCTTTGCGGTAACCGTCTCGGTGGATATCAATAAAGTACTGAAGGTTCCGGTTCCCAGCCATAGCGGCTTGCACAACCGGCCGTGATTCCTGATAGGCTTTTCCAAACCCAAGCCCTTTCTTGCTGAGATTAGCCATTACATCGGTTTTATCTACTGTTGTTCCGATTCCGCGCTGCTCCAGGCTTGACTTCAGCTGGTCGCCTATCTTCGTGACATTCACCTGTGAGTGATAAGCCTTATTCGGATCGGTCACTCCCTTTAAATATGGAAGATACGATTCTCTAGTATGTGTAAAATAAATATAGACAGCTTTGCGGTCTCCAGTGGACAGCGGGGGTGCCGCGGTATTTCCCGGAGACCCTGATGTAAGGTCTTCCGTATTTTGCAATGCTGCTTCCTGCTCTGCCTTTAATACATCTACTGGAGGAGCCGATTCCATTGGCATATTGGTATAATTCGTGCCTTCACCTGCAACTAATATTTTTCCGTCAAAAAGTGAGAATCCCGGAAGCTCCCTGCCGAGCAAACTCCTTGGATCATCCAAATTAATATTGGTAGAAAGCTTGAACATGACGTTCGACAGCTTCGGTGTCTCATAGTCCTCTGGAAGCGCCTGCAGGAATTGATGGTTTTCCCAGCCCATCAGGCTGAATAGCAGCTGGCCATTCAGGTTGGTCGCTGCCTGATTAACAGAATCCGAGGTGATTCGATATTCAGGCCGCAGTGAAGTCATCGCTCCGCTTATTGAAAAAATCCCAATGAGAAAAAACACAAATGCTAAAGCCGCTTTTACTACTTGAGTCCCTTGGACAGCTACAATTATTCCGAATCGTTTACTAAGTCTCATTGTTCCACCTCTCTAGTGCAAGTCTAGTAAATGTTATGACTTTGCTAGAGAAGATAGAACATAGAATCCATCCGTAATATATTTGAAATAAACCTATAAATAAAATAGCCCTAGTGTGTGTACATGCCCGTATTATCCTGGTCAATATTCGAATGCAGCGCAGAATTGAGCCCGCTGGCAATCAAATTTGCCATGTCATCTATGAATACATCCACTTCTTTAGGAGTCACCATCAGGTTGTGGCCCAATGGAGACAGAACCTCATAAATCAGCTTCCGCTTTTCTTCGTCTTCCAGTGTTCCTATCATTCCGAGGAAGGTTTGACGGTGTTCTGCTTCCGGCAGGTCTTCTTCTGTCAGTTTCTTTCTTTTGCCAAAACTCATCCCGGCCGGCACAAGGGATCTCGAAGGCTTATCCCCTTCTCTCATTTCCTTTCCAAAGTGTTTCAAAATGAAATCAATCGTATCACTTGTAATCGAAACAGCATCTACTACTGTTGGCACCCCAATGGCAATTACTGGAATACCCAGCGTTTCTTTGCTAATTTCCTTCCTTTTATTACCTACGCCTGACCCAGGGTGGATACCAGTATCTGAAATCTGGATTGTCGAATTGACTCTTTCGATTGAACGGGAAGCGAGCGCATCGATTGCAATGACAAAGTCAGGCTTCGTTTTCTCGACGACCCCAAAAATAATGTCAGAGGTTTCAATACCGGTTAAACCCATTACCCCTGGGGAAAGCGCGCTGACAGAGCGATAGCCTTCTTCTACGCTTTCGGGCTGAAGATCGAACAGATGCTTAGTCACCAATAAATTTTCACATACAAGCGGCCCTAAAGCATCCGGAGTAACATTCCAGTTCCCTAAACCAACAATCAGACAGGATGCATCTTCCTTAATCCCGGATTGTTTGATAAAATGCGCAAACTCGTTTGCGAATACTTTCTCTACTTTTCCTTGCAGCTCGGTGTCCTGCTGGCGTATGCCGACCACTTCGATTGTCAAATATTGCCCCTGCTTTTTGCCAAGGCTCTTTTCTCCTTCAGCGGTCACCTCGACCAGGGAAATCTTTATATCATTTTCTTCTTTTTCCTTTATGATGACGCCTTCAATATGGGAGAGATTTTCCTGGGTATGGACAGTTGCCGCCTGGTCTGCCAGCACCATCTCCCTCGCTTCCACAGCCAGGTCAGTCCTGATTGAATACATGCTCAAGTCTACCGGTTCCTTCATTGTCGCATTCCTCCCAACACAGTTTGGCTGCTAAACAGCATACTATTGCCTATCTTTTCCTTTTACATAAAAAAACATTCACGATACACTAGACTTAAATTAACCCAGAGTATTGCATTATTGACCCCTGTTTGATAAAATATCATTTGTTCTTAATAAATAAGAAATGTACTGGAAATGTCGAGTTCCATAAAATCTCGATGCTTTTTAGGAGGTGAACGGAATGCCAAACATTAAATCTGCAATCAAACGTGTGAAAACTAGTGAAGCGAGCAAAGCTCACAACATTACTGTTAAATCTTCTATGCGTACAGCAGTTAAAAAAGCTGAATCAGCAATCGTAAACAACGATACTGATGCAAAGGCTTCATATGCTCAAGCAGCTAGCAAGCTTGATAAAGCAGCAGCTAAAGGTCTTATCCACAAAAACGCAGCTGCCCGCAAAAAAGCCCGTTTAATGAAAAAATTACAAGCTAATGGCTAATTTTTTTCATACTGCTAATAAAAAAACGACCTTTACGGGTCGTTTTTTTATTTTGCCTCTTATGTAACGGGTCATTTCCTGCCATTGATCTGGAACAAAATCATTTCAATCAGCATTTCTTTTTTCATGCCGCCGGTTTTCATCTGGTAATCAGCATCCGCAAGAAGTTTCATTATCCTGGTCAATTCCTCATCTGAAAAAGCTCCTGCCTGTCCAGCTGCCAGTTTCACCCTGAACGGATGGATTTTCAAAGCCCCTGCAATCTGCTGTTGTCCATAACCCTTTCGAGCCAACTCCTTCACCTGATAAATCAGCCTGAATTGACCCGTGATCACGGCTAGAATCTTAATCGGTTCCTCGTTTTGTTTTAACAAATCATAATAAATCCTCAAGGCAGATTCAACATTACGGTGTACAACCTTGTCGACGAGTGAGAATATATTCTGTTCCAACGATCTGGCAGTCAGACGATCGACAATCTCCCTGCTGATTGGCTGGTTTTCTCCGGCATAAAGTGCCAATTTATCAATTTCAGAAGTAAGCATGAACAAATTCGTCCCTGCAAGCGTCAATAGAAGCTCGATTGCATCGTTATTGATCAAAGCTCCATTTGCCTCAGCGCGTTCTTTTACCCAGGCTTTTGTTTCTTGTTCACTCAGCTTCTTTGCTTCAATGACCGTCGCTTTCCGCTTTAGCTCCTTCGTTACCTTCTTTCGTTCATCCAGTTTTTCGTATGGTGCAGAGAAAACAACGATTGAATAGGGCGCAGGCTGTGAAAGATATTCCTCCAGTTTCGCTAAGTTATGTTCTACCTTACTTTTCGACTTTTCCGAAGTCAAAAACACTGGATTCTGCAGGATGACCAATCGTTTTTCTCCCATGAACGGGAAAGTTTCAGCATCTTCCAGCGCTGCCTCAATCGGCGTTTCTTCTAAGTCGTAAACCGAGAAATTGAAATCTTTTTCTTCTTCATCCAATACATTGTCCACAAGCATCTGCTTTGTTTCATTTATCAGGAAGGTTTCTGTTCCAAACATTAAGTAGACAGGATCAACCTGTTTTTTACTGATTTTTTTCCAAATGTCCAATACCACTTTTTTCGCTCCGTTCAATCCAGTTTTGCCATATATTCTATCGTAAAGAAGCTTGGACATTTTGACAAGCATTCTAAGGGAATTGACCCAGGTTCGGGCCAATTCCCCTATTTATATTGAACGCTGAGATATAAGGCCTAGGATACTTAAATCTCAGCGGTGCATCGAAGTTAAGATTATTTTAGCCGCAGGCGGGAAAAGTATTTGTGACAACTCTTGGTACATGGCACAAAATAGAGGAAAGCCTGCAGAATTGTTCTGATCTCTTCAATTCGAATGCTGAGCAGACAAACACTGGATTTTTCAATTTGAATCGCTTATACTATTATAGAATTAATAGGGGGGATTGACTGTGAATCAATTCGAAGAAAATGTCCAAAGCAATCGTAATGACGCTGTTGACTCAGGTGTTGGATTCATCGTTTCTTTTGGATTCTTTGCAACAATGTTCATTATTGCGACAGTCGTGCAGTTAATCGGGAGTTAATCACGGCTACATAGGATAAACTTTTGGAGACTGCATTTACTTAAATGCAGTCTCTTTTCATGTTTTGTGATTATCAGGGGAGAAAACTGTTTGTTCTTGCTATATACTATGGAAATTGAGTCGAAAACGTTCCTGAATTGCCTGTAAACTTATAAATGATTGCGCCATCTTTATCGGTCCTGAAAATCTGGATGCCACGCTCTTCTAATCTTTTGATGACTTCCTCACCAGGATGCCCATACCTATTTTTCTCTCCAACGGAAATGACTGCAATGTCCGGGTTTGTCCTTTCCAGGAAAAGTTCAGAACTGGAATATTTACTGCCATGATGCCCAACCTTTAAAACGTCGATGTCAAAGTCAGCGATTTTCCGGGCCATTGTGTTTTCTCCTTCAATGCCCAAATCGCCTGAAAAAAGCCATTTCCTTCCTCCAATTGCTGCTTGAAGAACAATTGACTGGTCGTTTCGCTCTCCCATGCTTTCACTCGGGTTAAGAATCAAGAAACCTCCCTGGGCAGTTTTCCATCCAGTGCCCATTCCCGCTAAATAAACATCTGTACCATTCTCACTGGCAATTTTGATTATACTTTGCTCTAAATCAGATCGATCCGATATACGCGGTATGATCAGCTGCTTTACCCGTATTTCCTCCAATAAAGCAATGGCTCCCCCTATATGGTCCGCGTCTCCGTGGGTTAAAATCAATTTGTCCAAAGTCCTGATTCCTTCACTTTTTAAAAATGGAACTACAATTTTTTCACCAGGGTCAAAAGAACTCCCCCTCTGCTGCCAGTTTTCCTTTTCAAAAGACATGACACCGCCTGTATCGATAAGATAATTTCCCTGATTATACGGCATCTTAATGAAAATGCTGTCACCCTGACCGACATCCAGGAATATAACCTGCCCATATGGGTCTAAATAGGGCACGAAAACTTGGATTAAAAGCGGGATAACCGGAAGAGCAAAAATCCATAGAGGCGGCTTTAATTTTCTCAATATAAAACCTTCCCATATGAAAAAAAAGATTGGAATCAAAATGATTAGCAAAATCTGCAAAATTGGTTCCAGCTTACCAAGTATGAATGTCGACACCGGAAGCTCCGATAGTTGAATAGCCAAAAAATTCACCAGGTGGATAAGATTTTCCAGAAGGTTTAAAAAGAATGCAGGCAACTCTCCCAAAATTGACAAGATCATATAGGATATCAACAAAATCGGCAGCAGCACGAATGAGAATAGCGGCACAAAAAGGAGATTGGCGAAAATCGAAACCGCAGAGACTTCATAGAAGATGGCAAGGATGACCGGAAGACTTGAGAGCTGGGCTATAAAAGAAGCACCAGCAGTTTGTTTTAGAAAAGATGTAGAAGCTTTGAGTATAACTGGGGCTGAAATGATAAGGGAGAAGCTGACAGCAAAAGAGAGCTGAAATCCGGTATTAAATACGATGAGGGGCTGGAAAAGCGCCATGAGCATGAAGGCTGCCGAGACTGCGTCGAGCGGGGTCATACGCAGCGCCAAACGCCTTGAGCCGATCAGCATCAGCAACATGGCAGCCGCCCTGACAACAGGCGGAGCAAGGCCCGTCATAATGGCATAAATGGGCAGGAAGATCATTAGCAATATTTCCGTTTTTTCCTTCGTTATTCCCACCCTGATAAAAATGAAATACATCATTCCTGTAAGCAACCCGACATGAAGGCCGGAAATCGCCAGTAAATGCACGATTCCGATTTTTTGATATAAACGTTCTGTTTCGGGATCGAAGAGATTCCTTTCACCAAATATTAACGCTGCTGCAAGAGCAGAGGTCTCCTCTGGCAAGGTATCTTTTATCCTGGCAATTTCTCTATGCCTAAAAGCTTTTAGTGATGTAATAATACCTGTTTGTTGAGAGCAGGTTTCCAGTGAAAGTGTATCGACATCTAAAATCCAGGAGATTTTGTTTCTTTGAAGATACAGTTTGTAATCAAACGCATTGGGATTTCGCGCAGGTGATGGACTATTGAGGCTCCCGGAAGCTTGACAGTACATCCCAGGGATGAGGAGTTCTTGAATTGATTGTTGTTCCGCTAATGACTTGATTCTGTATCTTACCGCAAGCTTTTCATTGGAGGGCATGGCTTTAGCATAAGCAAAAACCAGGTCGCCGTCCACTTGGATTTCACCATCAAAAAAATGAGGAAGCTTTTTTCCCTGCCAGTAAATTCGGTTTCAAATTGAACAGAATCAAAGTATCCTGCAGCTATAAATAAGAAATAGCAGCCTGTCATCAGCATCAGATGGGAAGCAGGAAGTTTTTTCAGCTTTTTTAACAGGATCATGCCGAACAGAAACATTGCCCCGTATACGAGCTGTTTTTCGGTGATTGTCAGCAGACCCAATAAGGAGACAGCCGCCAGGAAAAACAGCTGCCCTTTCATTGGCCCAAATCGAATTGGCTTCATATTTTTTTATTCCTTAATCTCATTATTTAGATAAGTGGACAACCTCTACATCCCTTAAGAACAATTCATTATACTTGTTAGGATAGGCGCTGCGGTACACGATCCTTGTAATCCCTGACTGTGCAAGTGTCTTTGAGCACTTTTCACAAGGCTCATGAGTCACGAAGGCTGTTGCACCTTTCAGCAGACCTCTGTCGGCATGGATGACTGCGTTCTCTTCTGCATGCAAAGTCCTGATGCATCTTCCTTGTTCGTTGATCAGGCAGCCGGCGTCCTCGCAGTGGTCATGCCCATGTATAGAACCGTTGTAACCAGTTGACACAATGTGCTTGTCCTTTACAATGACACACCCAACATGCAGCCTCGGGCAGGTAGAGCGCGTGCCTACCTCTTCTGCGATATCCAAAAAGTATTGATCCCAACTCTTTCGTTCCATGCTGTTTTCCCCCTTTTAAAGACTCAAAATATGTAAAGGCATTATTAATAAACCCTTTCCCTGTCTCTAATTTTAATACTTATCATCAAAGAGTCAATTTCAATGCAGCTACTTAACTGAAATCAGGTCCTTCAGTTTTTCGAATGTTTTAACCCCTATCCCACTGATTTCCTTTAAATCTTCGATCGATTTGAACGGACCGTTTGTTTCCCGGTGCTTAATAATGGCGTCTGCTTTTGCAGGCCCTATCCCCGGTAATGTCTGCAGCTCGCTGGATTCGGCGGAATTAAGGTTCACTGTCCCTTTCCCATCACTCTCCCCCAACTGGGCTGGCAAAACTGCCTTAACCTCCTCTCCGATCCTCGGTACGTATATCGCCATTTCATCATGGACATACAGCGCAAAATTAATGGCAGCCGTATCTGCATCCTGTTCAAGGCCTCCAGCCAGTTCGATCAGGTCAATCACCCTTCCCCCTTCATTGATCTGATAGACACCCGGATTAACCACAGCTCCTTTGATATCAGCCATCATCGGTAATGCTTCTTCATCGAGGATGGTTTTGTTTTTTTCATCTGTGGCAGTTTCTTCGTTGGCAGCCAAAGCCAAAGCTTCTTTATTCATTTCGGTCAATTCTGCTTCTTTATCGAAGGAGGCATAGAGAAAAAATAATAAAGCGCTTATTCCTGCTATAATATAGATTTTGTTTTCCTTGATCCAGTCCATAAAATGTCAACACCTTTCTAAATGTCATAAACTGAAATTTAAAATCATATGGATATAGGAGAATAAATGTATGAAGGAGGGAAGGGTTATGAAAATAGGGATTATTGGCACAGGAAATATGGGGAGAATTCTCGCCGAAGCTCTCATTGATGGGAATGCCGTTTCCCCTTCTTCAATGAAGATTACAAACAGAACCTTATCAAAAGCTATAGAGATTCAAAAAATATATCCAGGCTTATCAGTTGGAAAGAATGCGGCAGAAGTTGCTGAAAATGCTGACGCCATTTTTGTCTGCGTGAAGCCTCATCATGTTTCGGGGGTCCTCAAGTCCATTAATCCTGTGCTTACTAGGGATAAATGCGTAATCTCCATAACAAGCCCAATCAGTGTGGAACAAATTGAAAGCATTGTGGATTGTTCTGTCATGAGAATAATACCAAGCATCACGAACAGGGCGCTCGCGGGTGTTTCGCTATTCTCATTTGGAACCCGATGCACGACAGAATGGAGGGAAGAACTGTTTACCCTGTTTAAAAAGGTTTCTGTTCCTCTGGAGATCGAGGAGAATATCACAAGAGTGGCGTCCGATATTGTCAGCTGCGGTCCAGCTTTCTTCAGTCATATTGTGCAGAGTTTTATCAATGCAGCCGTCAAGGAAACGGAAATTGACCAGGAAACTGCCACCAAGCTTTCAAGTGAGATGCTTATTGGATTAGGAGAACTCCTTAAGCAAAATCATTATACTTTACAAACATTACAGGAAAAGGTTTGCGTGAAAGGCGGCATTACAGGAGAAGGAATCATCGTACTCGAAAGTGAAACAGGAGATATGTTTGAAAAATTGTTTCAGGCGACACATAGAAAATTCGCAAAAGAATTGGAAAAGACGGAGGAACAATTCCGTCCTTAGAAGATTTCTCTACCAGCCTTTATAATCCTCCCTTATAAATGTGACAAATTTAGTACAAGAAAGGCTCCCAAATATTGGGAGCCTTTAAAAATCATTTCTTTTTCATAGCAAAAAACAACCGCTCTGCTGTTGGCTCAGGAGCCTTCAATGTGTAGTCCCCGGTGACCTCAATATTTGCAAAGCCTGCCTGCTCTAGCCATTTCACAAAAGAATCCTCTGGATATGTACGCTGGTAATGAAATTCTTCGACTCGGTCATATTTACCTGATAATTCATCACGGACGAAGAAAGTAAGCTCATGTTCAACACTGTGCGCGCCTTCACCTTTGAAGCTATTCCAAATATAAGTGATTTCTTCATTATCCCAGGTAAACGTCGCATCGGCAAAAATATGTTCCATTTTATAGACCGAATGGACATCAAACAGAAATAAGCCGCCTTTTTTCAAGAGGCGGTGCACCCCTTCAAGGGTCTGCCGGACCGCCTGTTCATCCTCCAAATAATTCAGGGAATCACAAAAGATGCCAATGATATCAAATTCACCTAATTCATCAAGCTCCGTCATGTCCTGCTGGAAAAATTGAATTGGCAATGACATCTCCTGAGCTTTTGCCTGGGCTACCGAAAGCATATCAGTTGATAAATCCGCGCCGGTGACATCAAAGCCTCTTTGCGCAAATCTTACAGATAGCTCCCCGGTACCGCATGCGAGGTCGAGGAGCTTCATTCCGTTCACTTGAAATTTCTCTTTGTATGCCTCTGCTATCGAAACCCATTCATCATAGGGAACGTCCTGCATAAGCTCATCATACAAATAAGCGAAACGTTCGTAAGACATTAATTTAACTCACTCTGTACGTTTTCGATTGGAGCATCTCCCCATAGGCGCTCGAGATTATAGTAGCTTCGCTCTTCTCTGTGGAAGACATGGACAACCACATCACCGATATCAATAAGCACCCATCTTGCTTCATCAAAACCTTCCATCCTCTTAAGACTATATCCCTGCTCTTCTGCTTTTTCCCTAATTTCACGGGCTATAGCCTGAACCTGCTTATCTGAATTCCCGTGGCAAATGATGAAATAATCGGCAATCAGTGAGATGCCTTTCATGTTCAGTACCATAATATCTTCAGCTCTTTTATCATCCGCTGCTTTTACCGCTGTCATTAATAATTCGCGATCACTCATTAAATCAACCTCCTGAATTTTGTACGATGCTGTTATATGCATTGAATGTATCCGGAAAGACCAGCTGGTTTTTCTTCATTAAAAAATTAATTGTATTTTTCATCGATTGAACCAAGGCCATGTCCAAATCATCCTCTGCCATTTTCCTGACTTCGTCCACTCCAGGAAAATGACGGCCTGGTTCAATATAATCAGCCAGATAGATGACCTTATCAAGAAGCGTCATGCCAATCCTTCCTGATGTATGATACCGGATTGCATCAAGGATTTCCTTGTCATCGATGCCGGCTTCCTTTTCGGCTAGATACGCTCCTACTGGCGCATGCCAGAGCTCGCTGTTAAACTCGAGCAGGATTGCCGGCATTTTTTGTTCCTCGATGATCTGTCTCATTTCATCCTTTGGGCGGAATTTAGCGTAATCATGAAAAATAGCAGCCAGTTCCGCCTTCTTTAGATCTGCTCCATATTTCCCGGCAAGCTTGATGGCTGTCTCCATCACGCCAAGAGTATGCTGGTAACGATGTTCGGTTAGCTGCGGCTTCACAATCTGAAGTGCTTGTTCACGTTCCATATAAGCTATGCTCCTCTATATAAACCCTCACCGGTTCGGGCAGCAGATAGCGGATGCTCTTTCCGCCCTTTACTCTTTCTCTAATCATACTTGATGAGATATCCATTTGCGGTGTATCTGCATAAAGAATATCATAAGGTGATTCAGTGCTGTATGAAGGTCTGCTGACACCGACAAACTTGACCATTTTCACAAGTTCATCAATTTTATGCCATTTTGGCAGATATTCAACCATGTCTCCGCCAATGATAAAATGAAAATCAATTTCTTTATACATATCTTTTAATATTTTCATCGTTTCATACGTGTAAGATGGACCACTTCTCTCGAGCTCTGCTTTTTCAATCCTGAATTGCTGGTTATCACCTACAGCAAGCTCGAGCATAGCCAGCCTGTCTGATTGGCTGATAGGCTCATCCACTGTTTTATGAGGCGGCACCTGATTCGGCATGAACCAAACCTCATCCAGCCCATAGGCATGCAGCACCTCATTTGCAATCACTAAATGTCCGGTATGCGGCGGGTTGAAGGTTCCGCCTAAAATGCCAACCTTTTTCAAACAGGCACCTCCCAGTAATTATCTTGGAAGAACGATTTGCTTATTTTCTCGGGACTCTTTATATAAAACGATTGTATTACCGATTACCTGGACAAGCTCTGCTTTGGCACCGCGGGAAAGCTGTTCAGCCACAGTGTCCCTGTCCTCGTCACAGTTCTGCAGGATGCTAACCTTGATCAATTCTCTCGCTTCCAGCACATCTGTGATTTGCTTGACCATATTTTCATTTACCCCACCTTTTCCAACTTGAAAAATCGGAGTGAGATGATGGGCTTTCGATCTTAAAAAACGTTTTTGCTTACCTGTTAACATGTGTTAACCTCCTAAATTTCTTAAAACATTCATTTCCATTCTATCAACGTCAGGAAAAATCCCTGTCCATTTTTCAAAAGCAAGCGCTCCCTGGAAAACAAACATTCCTACACCATTCTGGACTTCAGCTCCCCTTTTGGAGGCTTCTTTTAAAAACTCTGTTTGCATTGGATTATAAATTATATCACTAACTATCGTATTTAGGGTTATGTTTTCAGGAGACAGCGGCAAACTTTCTGTATCTGGCACCATACCAATAGAAGTCGTCTGGACGATCAGCTGATAGTCAGCCAGTGACTTTTTGGCTTCTTCGCGGCCAAGAACATTTGTATCCACCTTGAAAGGGCAAGAAGCTGCAAGTTCCTCAGCTTTTTCAGCAGTGCGATTATACAGGTCAATTCGCTCAAACCCTGCCTGGGCCATCGAAAAGTAAATGGCCCTCGAAGCTCCGCCGGCACCAATAATCAAAGCTGATCTTGAATCAAGATCAGCAGCCATATATTCAAGCCCTTTAACAAAGCCCGGACCATCCGTATTATAGCCTACCAGAAAGCCATTTTCGTTTTTGACAGTGTTGACCGCTCCTATTGCTCTTGCCAGTGGATCCACTTTATCAAGGTGCGTCATGATTGCTGTTTTATGCGGAATGGTTACATTGAATCCGCTCACACCCAGCGCTTTCAATCCTTTCACAGCATCCTCAAGATTCCCTTTGCTTACATGAAATGGCAGATAAACAGCATCAATTCCATAAAGCCCGAATAAATCATTGTGCATGGCAGGAGACATCGAATGCGCAATAGGAGCACCGATGACACCGAACAATTTTTTCAATTCCTCTCCCGCCCTTTCTATTTAAGTTGGATTACGTAACCTCTTATTTTAGACGGCCCTTACCGGCTCTAAATAAGTGACCTTCTCAGCATAACATGAACGCCTTTAGGGACATGCGCGGCGATTTTTGCGCCTGCGTCATTGACCGTTACCCAGCCAAGTCCTGAAAAAACAACATCAGTTTTCGCTTCCTTGATCGTGAACTCATGACGGACAAGTTCAGGGAATTCATCCATCTGCTCACGGCGCGGCGGTGTCAGCAGCTCACCAGCATGGTTCTGATACAACTCATCCGCCTTTTCAAGCTTTGTCCGGTGTATGCTGATTTCATTCGGCACATAACAGGAGAAAGATCTTCTGCCGCCAGATATATAATCGAAACGGGCCAGACCGCCGAAAAACAGCGTCTGCTGTTCATTTAGCTGGTATACCTTCGGCTTGATTTCTTTTTTTGGTGTGATGAACTTCAAATCTCGCTTATCAACGTAGTGCGCCATCTGATGATGGTTGATGATACCCGGTGTATCAACAATCGCTTTTCCATCCTCAAGCGGGATTTCTATCATATCAAGAGTAGTTCCCGGAAAGTGAGAAGTCGTGATGACATCTCCTTCCCCTGTTACTTCCTTGATGATCCTGTTAATAAACGTAGATTTCCCTACATTTGTACAGCCTACAATATAGACATCCTTGCCATTGCGATATTCATCTATTACTGCAGCAGCTTCCCTGATATTATATCCTTTTGCAGCACTGACGAGGGATACATCAATCGGATTGAGTCCCAGTTCCCTGGACTCTTTCTTCATCCAGTCAATCAATTTTCGCTGCTTGACCGATTTAGGAACAAGATCGGCCTTATTGCCAATCAATAATACCGGGTTTTTTCCGGCAAAACGCTGGATTCCTGGCAGCCAGCTCCCATTGAAGTCGAAAATATCAACAATCTTGACAATCAGGGCATCCCTGCTGCCCAGTTCATTCAATATTTTTAGGAAGTCGTCATCCGTCAGGCTAACATCCTGGATTTCATTATAATTTTTCAAGCGGAAGCATCTCTGGCAGACGACAACCTCTTTTTCCAATGAAGAGGCTGGGGCATATCCCAATTCCTCTGGCTTCTCCGTCTGGATTTTTATACCACAACCTGTACAGTTAAATTGCTCACTCAAATCTTAGTCCTCCCAATTAAGCTTTCCTTGTTTCCTGAACCAATTTAAAATTCTTCTTTCTACTTTCCTGTTGAACCTGGTCACAAACCCATCCGTCTGTGCAACTGGAACAACGAGAATCGTATGGAAGCCGCTTTTGTTACCGCCTAGTACATCGGTTAAAAGCTGGTCACCAATTACGACTGTTTCTTCCTTTTTAATTCCCATTTCCTTCAAAGCTTTATTGAAAGCTCGTCCCATCGGCTTTTTCGCCTGAAATATAAATGGTATTTTAAGTGGATCGGAAAATGCTTTTACTCTTTTTTCATTATTGTTTGAAACGATCGTTACGAGTATTTCATGTTTCCTCATATTATCAAACCACTCGATAAGCTTTGGAGTCGCACTTGGGCGGTCCCATTCAACGAGTGTATTGTCGAGATCTGTTATGATGCCCTTTACGCCCTTTTCCTTTAAGCTCTCAGGCTGGATTTCAAATATACTTTTCACATGCTGGTCCGGCAAAAAATGCTTTAGCAATTTCATTACACCTCATTAAATAAATTCCTATCATACCGTTAACATCATACCCAATTTTATCCTCGTATTCAAAACAAACATATAAATAGATAAGAAATAAAGAATTTAACCCGCTAAAGATCGTCAAAAATACTATCAATTCGCCTGTATTCGAAATTTTTAAAAAAAATCTCAAAAAACTTTTCGACAAAATCCAGCCATTTCCAGTCCTGTGGATAACCTTATACACAAAATACACATTGATTCTATTAATAATTTCCCATTTATAAACAAATTAATCACAGGTTATCCACCGCCGTTTGTGGATAATTAGAACAGTTGTTCTCTAAGTTTCATTCTGATAGAGTAAGGGTAGAACAAAACAACTTACAATTATATGCAATTAGCATCTGTTTTAGAAGATCCTTTTGGGGGTGAATGACTGGAATGCGTAAACTGTCGGACGAGCTGTTGATCGAGTCATATTTTAAAGCAAGAGAGTTGAATTTAAGCTACGAGTTTATTCGTTTGATTGAAACCGAAATACATCGGCGTTCATTATCTAACCGAATTAAAGCCTCATCCTGACAGCCCCTAAAAGGGCTTTTTTTTTGCTATTTTTCAGACAGCCTTATTCATTAACATTATAAAAATGGCTAAAGGCACAGATTCATTCTGTGCCCCCTCGCCTTTTAGACTTGTCCATTTAATGTGCCGATCTTCTCGCCATACTTAATATGATAGGGAGGAGTGATTTCCGGCAGCAGGTCAATAGAATTTTTCTCGAACAATAAGACTACAGTTGAGCCAAAGGTGAAGTATGCCATTTGCTCACCTTTTTCCAGCTTCTGGCCGTCGTGGGTTGTTTCAATCGAATTGACGAACATGGCCCCTACTTTGATTACAGCTGCCATCCCCGCTTCATGTTTGATTTCAGTAATCTTCCGATAGTTTTTAGACAATGGGTAGTTTCCATATTTCAATCCCATTTTGTTAACTGGATGCGACTTCTTTCCCAAAGTCCACTGATTAACGACCTCACCAGTCACCGGGCTATGAATTTGATGGTAGTGGCTTGGGCTCAAGTAAAAAATCATATAAGTCCCCTGCTCATACCTCGCCATCGCTTCATCATTACCGAGCATTTCGGATATAGAATAAACCTTCCCTTTTACCATGATCGTATGATCAGCTTCAATTTGGCCCACTTCTTCGATTACCGAATCTACTGGACTAACTACTGAATGAGGCTCCTGATCTATCTCCCTAGCGCCCTCTTTCAGGTTCCGGATGAAAAATTGATGGAGACTTTCATACTCCCCAATCGGCCTTTCCATTTCCTCCTGGTTGATTTTATACGTCTTAGCAAAGGAAGGAATAATCCTTTTGCTGCTTTTGGATTTTGCGAATTTATGCAGAATGGCTGAAGTCCACTTCCCATTTGTCAATTCGATGAGCAGACGATATATAGATTGGAACAATGCGATTACCTCCGATTATTATCTATGCGTGCACCGAATAGATTGTTTGTTTTGCTTTAATTAATCAAAATTTCCGAAAAGTATCAAAAAGAAATCTTTACGAAAAAGCATAATCAGCTTAGAATTATATATTATTATATAATAACCCAATGTGCCAGTTCCCTTTTCTGATTTCGAGGAGTGAAAATATGTTTCTGCATGATGTACTTGACAATACTGTCAAGAAAGTAAAATCCCAGACAGCCAATCTACTGACATTGGCAAATCTTTCTTTAGGCGGATTCGCGATCATCTTTGCCATCAACGGCAATCTGAATTTAAGTCTTTTACTGATTTTTATAGCAGCTCTGGCTGATCGTTTTGATGGCATGGTTGCAAGAAAGCTCAATATCGAATCCGATCTTGGAAAACAGTTAGATTCCATGAGTGATATTATATCATTCGGGGTCGCGCCTGCACTATTAATCTATCAGGGAATTTTATCCGATTTTGGTGCTCCCGGGGCCTTCTTCATCGTTTTCTACATAGGCTGCGGGGCCTTCCGCCTGGCACGATTCAATATCACCGAGAATACCGGGTATTTCACAGGATTGCCGATTACAGCAGCAGGAGTACTGGCAACACTGAGCTTCCTGGCCTTCCCCCTCCTTCCACCACAGACATTCCTGTTCACTATGATGACCCTCAGCCTGCTGATGGTCAGTCCCTTCAAGCTGAAAAAAGTATAAAAACCCAGCCTGATAACGGCTGGGTTTTCGTATGTTTTTTATGGCTATAGAAGCCTGTGTAACCAAATTCCCTCTTTTTAGGGGGACATTACTGCTGCCAATTTGGGAACCGCTTTAGCAAAGCTATTTACTCCTCAGTCAAAGCCATAAATTCCTCGACATCCTCTACACACATACGGACAGCTTTTTCCCAGAAATCCTTTTTCGTAAGATCGACGTTCAAGTGCTTTTGAGCAAGGTCCTCGACTGTCATAGAAGCAGAGTCCTTCAACAAAGCAATATATTTCTCCTCATACCCCTTACCTTCTTCCTGGGCCAATGCATAAATCCCAAGAGAGAATAAGTAACCGAATGTATACGGGAAGTTATAAAAAGGTACTCCAGTGATAAAGAAGTGCAGCTTTGAAGCCCAGAATAATGGGTGATACTGATCCAGCGCGCCGCCGTATGCTTCTGTCTGTGCATTTTCCATCAGTTCGCCCAGTCTTTCTGCAGTGACGACTCCTTGCTTGCGTTCTTCATAGAATTTTGTCTCAAACAGGAACCTCGAATGAATATTCATCAAAAGCGCAACAGAACGCTGGATTTTATCCTCCAACAGACCAAGTTTTTCTTCTTTTGTTTTTGCGTTTTTGACAGATGCATCAGAAACAATCATTTCAGCAAAAGTCGATGCAGTTTCGGCAACATTCATCGCATAATTACGATTCAGTAAATGTAAATCCCTCATCGCATAAGTGTGGAAACCATGTCCAAGCTCGTGCGCAAGTGTAGAAACATTGGATGGTGTTCCTGAGTAAGTCATGAAAATCCGGGATTGGCTGCTCTCAGGGAAGAAGGTATGGAATCCGCCTGGAGCCTTCCCAGGGCGATCCTCCGCCTCAATCCAGTTGTTTTCAAATGCCATCTTCGCAAAGTCTGCCTTGTCCTTGCCAAATTGCTCAAAATTCTCGATGATAAAATCTGCGCCTTCCTGATAGGACATTTTCGTCTCGGTACTGCCAATCGGTGCATCTAAATCGTACCAGCTCAACTTTTCAAGTCCAAGAAGCTTTGCCTTCCGATCGAGGAACTGAACAAATGGCTCCTTATTGTCGGAAATGACCTCCCACATGGCATTAAGTGTTTCTTTTTTCATCCGGTTAATATCAAGCGGCTCTTTCAATACATCTTCCCAGCCGCGGAGTTTATAGACATTCAAACGAAAGCCCGCAAGATGGTTAAGAGTTTTTGCGAAGGCCTCCTCATTCTCTCCCCAGGCTTTTTCCCATTGAGCAAAAATCTCCTTACGGACAGAGCGGTCAGCATCGGAGAGCTTATTGGCTGCCTGGCCGACAGATAAACTTTCTTCTTTATAATTGATTTTCGTATTGCCAACAAGAAGGTCATACATCTGGCCCCAGCTATGGTAGCCGTCTACACTCAAGGCATTGATTGCTGATTCTTCTTTTTCGGAAAGTTTTTCCGCAGCACGCTCGCGTCGCTCTGACAGTACAAAACGCAGCTCATGCAACAATCCTTCCTGGACAAGCTCCTCCCAAACACTTTCCGAAAAGCTGGATAGCTTCTGGTCAAAGATTGTCAGCGCCGTTTGCAATGACGCACTTAGTTCTGTGACTGCCGATTTTAATTGTCCGGCTTTTTTATCACCAGTATTCTGAGCATGCAAACAGCTTACAAAAGCCCCTGCCTGCCTTACCTTCCTGGCTGCTCCATCAAACATTTCTACAAGACTTGCCAGCCTTTTCCCCTCGCTTTTCTTGTCTGCTGGCTGCCAGCTCTCAACTTCCTTCTTGAAACTTGCGATTTCCTTACCTGCAGACTTAAGGTGCTCAGCGAATACGGGTGAATCACTTCCCCCTTCAAAAAACACGTCTAAGTCCCAAACTTCAGAGTATGTATTGGACATTGAATAGTACCCCCTTTTTTTCTATTATATTATTATAATGTTATTTTTCTAAAATTTCTATTTTTTCAAATGTTTTTCTGGATATGATTCTGCAGGATGATGCAGAAAATGTTTTTACCCTTAAAAATTTTATTATTCGTAAGGGAATAATGTAAGCAGGAATCAAAATAATAGGCTGTTTTCGTAAAGAGTGTTGTTAACATCCTAAAGCCGATTTTAACGTGATAAAAAGCCATTTTGCAGTGCGGAATTAAGTGTCAAGCTCTTTTCTCATGATAAACTTTATTTTTGTGAAGAAGCATAGGTCATTCAATCCTATTTTGTAGTTTGAGAAAAGAGCCAAAGAACAACAAGCGCAAGCGCCTCGTTAAGCCCCGACAAGCGCTGGAGGGCCTGACAGTGAAGTCGTTCTTTGACTTCATTGGCAGGACCGAAACGACTCGAGGGGCTAGGCGCTGGAGCTGGATTAATAAAACTTCAGAGAGTTATCCACAACTCAATAACTTTTATAAATTCCTTAACCATAATAAAGGTTTACCCTTGATTGCAGGATAAACCTTCTGCCTTCTATCCGTAGAAGTACCACCAGCCGCCAAAGATCAGGACTATGACCAGCAGGATGATGAACAGTGCAAACCATACACCACTTCCGCCGTAATATCCCGGATAACCTCCATAAGGTGCACCGTATGGTGGATAATAACCGTAAGGCATACTTTCACACTCCTTTTCTATATCCTATTATTACTTTATGGGATTCTGTCCATTTTGGTTTGGGCTTTTGGCGAACCTTTTCAAAAATGTTATGTAAAACTCGTTATACGTGCACAGTTTTTCCAAACTTTTAAGGTAGGATGAACTTAACAATTACATTTTCAAGGAGTTTTTTTATATGGCTACGATTTTGTTAGTAGATGATGAAACGCGAATGGTTGATTTGCTTGCGCTGTATTTAACACCATTAGGATATAAATGCATAAAAAAAACTTCAGGCAGTGAAGCCATCAGCTTTCTCGAGAACGACAACGCTGATCTCGTTTTGCTTGATGTCATGATGCCTGAGATGGATGGCTGGGAGACATGCAATGAAATTCGCAAACATTGGGATATCCCCGTCATCATGCTTACTGCAAGGAGTGAGAAGCCTGACATTGTCCGAGGCTTGAAAATTGGAGCTGATGATTATATCACCAAACCGTTCGATGAAGGTGAATTAGTTGCAAGAATTGAGGCAGTGCTGCGGAGGCAAACTGCCCAAAGTCCCCTTCTCTCTTTCAATGGTTTAAAACTTAATATAGATTCCTATGATGTGCAGTTCAACGGGACTTTGATTCCGCTTACCCCTAAGGAATTTGCCCTGCTAAGCCTTTTCCTGCAAAACGTCAACAAGGTCTTTACAAGGGAACACTTAATTTCCACTATATGGGGATATGGAGTTGATACAGAAGACCGTACGATCGATTCACATGTAAGGAACCTTAGAGATAAACTTCGCAAATCTGGTTTTGCTGCGGACAATCATCTATCTACCGTTTGGGGTGTAGGTTATAAGTGGGTTGATTGATTAAACTTTTTGCCATAAATAGTTTCAGTCATAACCCTTTGGATAAAGAGAGATAATAGTGACGTTAACTTTTAGGCAGGGGGATGATAGAATGGAGACTTTATATGATCGCCTGGGCGGACAGGAAGCCATTTCAAAAGTAGTAGATGTATTTTATGAAAAAATACTGGCTGATCAAACAGTCAATAAGTTTTTCGAGGAAACAGACATGGAAAAACAGCGCCGACACCAATCATTGTTCATAAGCTGGGCATTAGGCGGGCCTAACCAATATTCCGGAAGAAGCATGGAGCTTGCGCATAAAGGCATGAATCTTAATGATGAGCATTTTGGAGCGATCGCCAATCATCTTGCTGCTAGCCTAAGGGAATTCAATGTACCGGAAGAAGACATCAACGAAGTACTGGAGAAACTGACAGGCATGAAGAACGAAATTCTTTATAAATAATGAAGAAAAGGAGAGGAAAATCCCCTCTCCTTTTCTATTTACGCTGTTTTCGTAAACTATGTTGCTTTTAGATCCAATTGACGCATATTCGATTCGGAAGCATCTCCGAGAAGAGCCCGAAACCTCTAAGAATGCGGAAAACTGTATGTGTTCGTAAAGCAACAATCAGTTGCGAAAAACAGCCTTTATTTATTTAATTGTTTAGGCAGGTTTTGCAGGAAGGAGATCATCAATGTCATGCCTTCCCTTGTTTCTTTCTGGGTGACCGCCTTCATAAGCTGCATGGATGACAATGGCTCTTTATCCTTTGTTTCCTCTTGAGCATGATGAAAAGCAGTTAGCATTCCATCTACAAGGTCAATGGCACCAAGCTGGACGAAGGAATCTGCAAGTTCTACACCTTTGATTGCCTTCTCAGCCATATCTGTCACCATCGGGCCAGTCATGGCACCCTTCATGGCAGCTGCCATATCCGCAAGCTGCATCAAGGATTTCAAGACACCTGTTTCTTCCATGCGTTTTACTTCCATTAAAGTACGCTCAAGGTTCTCAGCCACCTCAGGAAGGGCCTTTAATAAGGAAAGCGTTTCAGGCTGAAGCAGATCGTCGGCCATCTCGACCATCTTTACCCCTGTTTCGGCAATCGTCGAGACCATTTCACCGGTTACTGCATTCATGGCAGCATCGGTGAAGCTGACAAGTTTATGTTGGTCTTTTTGTTGAGCTTGAGGTGTTTCTGTAGCCATCTCAACCACCCCTTCTATAAAATCCCTTTGGCATTTAACCAGTAAAGCTCATTGTATACAGCTTTGAACCAGTGCAGCAGGTCGGAAGTTTCTGCAGGCTGCGGTGGATTATTGTAATCGAATGTAATCATGCTTGCATCTTCAAGGCTGTTTTCAAGGAAGCACGCGACCTTTCCATTGTACACAGCAGTTTCAGGACGGCCTGTCAATCTGCTGAGGATGTTCGCAACCAGCGATTCAGACTGGTAGTGTGCCGTCGAACCAGCTTTGCTGATTGGAAGATTTGTAGCATCACCAATTACATATACATCATCCCGGCCAATCATCTTCAATGTTGTACGGTTTGTCGGAATGAAGCCTGATTCATCGCCGATGCCGGAATCAATCACAGCTTTAGCGCCTGTATGGGCTGGAATAGTTATAAGCATGTCATATTCATGTTCTGAACCATCCATTGTGATGGCCACTTTGCGCTTTGGATCCACTTCTTCCAGGTTGAAGAATGTTTCGTACTTGATATCGCGTTTCTCAAACTGTGGCAAGCCCCACTCAGCAACAGGAACAAGTGAATGGATACGGCCGATTGGATAAGCGTATTTTATTTCAATATCCTTGCGTCTTCCATTCTTGCGGTAATAGTCATCCAGCATCAATGCAAGCTCAAGCGGAGCAGCAGGACATTTATGCGGCACATCAATCGTGATCAGAATTTTTCCTTTTTCCATGGCTGCAAGATCCTCGCGCAGGCGTTCAGCACCTTCAAGCGTATAGAAGTTATGCGCTCCTTCTCTTAAGCCAGGTACACTGTCGAAATCAGGATGTGATCCTGTTGCGATGACAAGGTAGTCATACTGATACTGCTTCTTGCCTTTGACCGTCTTCTTTTCAACATCAATTTTTTCAACATCATCATATACCAGGTTCACATGACGATGAACGAGTGTTTCCTGCTTTCTGATGAAATGCTCGGATGGCTTCTCATTGAAAGCGATGAATAAGTATCCTGGCTGGTAGATATGCTTTTCTGTATTGGAAATCAACGTGACTTCGACTTCACGCTTCTTGATTTCTTCCCCAAGCTGGCGGGCTAGTCTGTTTGCGACCATAGTACCCGCGCTGCCGGCTCCAAGAACGACGATTTTCTTTGTCATTTGGTCCACACCTCTTTATCGGATTCTTTGATGAAGGCTCTTACTGTTTAAACAGCAATCACTTACTTTACCTTTTTAACCGCGATCTTGAATTCATCGCCTTCATTTTCGAGGTAGGCAATTTCGTGGCCCATTTTGTTTACCCATTCAGGAATATCGACTGCTGAACCTTTATCTGTTGAAAGAACTTCTACAACATCGCCAACTTGTGCTGTCTTGATTCCTTTTACCAATTCCATTAACGGACCTGGGCAATATGCCCCTCTTGCATCGATTGATTTAGTTACTTGTACTTCACTCATGATTTTTTCCTCCTGTATAGTTAAGTTTTATGTTAAAATTAGAAAAGATTTTTTATTTTTGCATGAAGGGGAAAAGGTTGAAAGGCCTGCACGCCATCCACTTTTTCCTGCTTCTGCAGCTTACATTGTAATAACTGTTGCTCCCTGAGTCATTCCAAGGAATTTCGTAACCCCGATTACTCCATCAAATACATCAATCATGTCTTCTTCTTGCCAATCCATGATGTCCATCGCTAATGCGCAGCCGTAAATATTAAGTTCTCCCATATCTTTTCCTTCCTGTAAAAGTGAATCAAATAATGGGATCTTTTTAGCCAGCATTTCCTTGCCAATAGTTCCAGTGATAAAATCAGTAGTTTCAAAGCTGTCTTTGCGGAAAGATTTTAATGCGTTCATCGTGACGAAGACATTCACAGTCATCCCTGACATTGATGCGACTGATCCGACCAATGCACCAGCATGCAGCTTCTCAAGATCTTCTGATAATAAAATAACGGCTAAAGATGGAGCTTGTTGTTCCATAATTTATTTCCTCCTAATAAATTCGAATGATTTACCTTACACTTGAATTATACCTATACCCCTATGTCTATGTCTGTTTCTTTTATGTGAACTTTCTTAGTCTAAAAAGTGACAAAAGAAGGTGTTCATAGAATTATCTCTTGCTTCTTCAAAATATTTTTCTGGCTTAAATTTCCAATATAAAATATTTATGCGGACAGACACAATCGTCCCCCTTCAGACATAGGAATTTATTATAGGCGAAAGCCTAAAAATGCGGGGGTGGAAACATGTCGGGCATACTAGCAGCACTCGGGTACTTAGTTAAAGAAGTGATCCTTCTTGTTTCGTATGTTAAAAACAATGCATTTCCTCAACCGTTATCTGCAGCTGATGAGCGAAAGTACTTAAGGTTGATGGCTAATGGCGATCCACACGCAAGAAATATGCTGATTGAGCACAATCTGAGGCTTGTCGCACATATCGTGAACACAATATGAACATAAAGCAATGTATAAAAAACCCCATTACATATAGGGTTAGAGCAAACTTTACTTTAAGAAAATCCGGGAGATTTAATAAAATAATAATTGATAACGATAACTTTCATACTTTAGATATTTTGTTTAGATAAATTGGACAAGCTATTATATATTAGAAATAATTTGAATAGTAAATTCACCGAAAGGCATGGATAAACTCCGTGCTTTTTATTTGGAGGCTATCTTACATAAAACCCCAAATAAAGGGAAAACTAATAACCACCGAGTCTAGTATTGGGGGCTGCAATGTGTTTAACAAGAAATCAGATATTTTATCACTTTGTACGTTGTTTCTTCCTTGGTTATCCGCACCTTTTTTGGGGAAACAAGTATTTAAACGTTTTACTTCAGTAGCAATTTTCACAAATATCTTATGGAGTATTATCAGTGTTGTTGCTAATAAAAAGAAATGGTGGAAGGCAAATCCTTTTATCCTTAAAAATGTACCTATTGACATTCCATTTGTAGCTGGTATATATTTCGTTACGACCCTATGGGTGTTTAAACTAACATACGGGAACTTCAAAAAATACTTTACTTTAAACGCGATTATAGATTTAATATTAGCATTCCCAATTGTGAAATTTTACGAAAAGATGGGTGCTTATAAATTAAGGAAAATGCCTCCCATTATATTTTATCTCCTTGTGGTGTCTTTAGCTGTAATCATTTATGGCTATCAATATAGCTTGGAAAAGTTGATCAAAAAATTTTCGACAAAAGGTTGTTTCAATGATCAAAAAGCCACTAACTAGCATTAGTGGCTTTTTGTATTGCTTTCTCGACAAGGAAGGCAACGATCTTCTGTTGTACCTGTCTCACTTTCTCCTCATCGATTTCGTCATTGCTTGGGTGATAGACGAATTCTAGTTGCTTTGCCAATCTATATCACCTCATGACAATGTATGAGGTGATATGGTTGTCCTATGACGAGCTAAGGTGAATTATTCTTTATCCAACCCTAAGAAAAACTCAACAAAATCCCGACCAAACTTTGACATCTCGAAGTTCTCCTTGGACTTTAATTTCGGCTCTTTTAACTTAGGGAGTGATCCTTTAAATCTAGGATTTGTCAGTTTGTCTAGGTAAGAATGTAATTCCTTGAATTTCTTCACAATCTCATCAAGGTCATCTTTAATATTCAAATCAGTTTTTGTTGTCAGCAATCCAATTCGAAGTAAATTCCTTCTTACTGATTCATATTGCTCGTAGCTAATTCCATGCCTTTCCATTACATCATGAAACGTTTCACGGGCTTCTTGATCAAATATAAACCGAGAGGAGTACATAAGCCTTAAAACGGAGATATCGACCATTCTGAGCTCTTTAAGCACATCATAATATGTGAGGATGAAATCATCTGATACCTGTTCATGTTCTGTGATATTAACAAACCCATTTACCATATATTGAATTTTTTCTTCTTGTTGTTCGTCAATAACGTAATCCATTACATAATTAAACAGTTGATCAATTTTTTCTTTCTGTTGAATCGTTTTATGCTCTAAATTAACCCTAATTTCTTCGATTTTCGAATGCAATTCGTCGGTGAAAGTTCTTATGTTCCTTTCGAAACGAGCACGTTTATATCCCTGCACTGCTCCTGACACCCCGGGAATAAGCGAACTTGCTGTATCAACAAGCATATCGCCTACTATGCTTGTTATGGTTTCTTTCGCAATGTCTGCTGCCGTATCACTACCAACGGTTAAGACTGTTTCAAGCGCAAGTCCTTTGCCAGTTTCAGTTAAATCCTTTCTTTTTTCACGATTCAAAGCACTCTCTCCTCTAGATTTTGTTAATTGCAATGCCAAAAGGGAGCAATCTAGCTCCCCATGGATTTATTTTACCATCCAAAACGTATTGTTTCTTGCCGATTTGTTTGATAAGATACTTTTAGTTTACATTTTACATGTCGTTAGTTTCTGCAAAAAACTAACATTCAAGGTAGGGCTTTTATAAGTCCTACTTTTCTTTTCGTACGCCTTTAAAAGGCTTTGGACTACTTGTTTTCTGGTCCATAAATCTTCCGGTATCTGCATCTCTTTTAACCCAGTTCCCGTTTGGACCTTTAAATTGTGATCTTTCTTTTACTGCGCCAATACGACCTTTACCTGTTTCTCCATTCTTAGCCACTAATGAGTCCCCCTTTATTGATAAATATAACGGATAGTAAAGTCAGGATCGATTTGATATCCAAAGTTTACGGCAAATCGATTGCTGTTTTGCAAATGCGCCACTTGTTCAGCAATTTCTCTTTTTTGCTCATCAATGCCTTTAGTTTCATTTTGATCGATTTGTGCTCCAATTGGAGTTAACACTGTCACTTGAACTCGTCCACCACTTGTGTTTAACTCTAACCCATCAAACGGAAGTGTGATTTTGTAATCAAATGCTTTTGGATTTCCTTTAACCGGATACAATTTGTGCTCATAAGATAAATGGTACGTGTTCGGTGCATCTGGAATTGGAGTAAGCGTTGATTTCTTTAACACTGTGCGCAATAATAGCTTCGCTGCATCCATTTTCACTTCTTCAAGATTTCCTGCTTCAGCTTGTTGTTGAACATCTTCTGTACCTTTTAAAACATTTTCTGCTAGTGTCGGTAACATTGTAATACCTGTTGCATCAAACATTGCTAATACTTCTGGTGGAACGGAAACCCCGGCTGGAACATACCATGACCATTCAGTTGGAAGCGGTTCAGTTGTAACAAGTAATGTTTCAACTCGTGCGATATCGTATTTGCCTCCGTTATAACGAGACGTTCCAGTAATTGATACGGTTAAATCTTGTAATTGAATTTTCATTTAAAAATTCCCCCTAAAAATTTTATAATCACATGACTTGTCCGACGAGCAGCAATTTTTATCTGTTTTTACGTTTTCAACATCATCCCATTTCATAAATTACGCTGTCACCGTAATTTTTATTCTAAAATAAATATAAAACGCAGAAAAATATAAGTCAATACATTTTTACGTCTTGAACGTAAAAAATAAAATATGTTACACTGAGAGCGTAGGAGGAATCACTTATGAAACTTGGAGAACGTTTTAAATCACTAAGAAAATCAGCAGGATTAACACTTGCGCAACTAAAAGATGCTACAGGACTTTCTGTGTCTTATTTATCAGATCTTGAACGTGGAAGAACAAATCCTTCGGTGAAAACACTTAACAAGCTTGCCAGCATCTATAAAATTTCTGTTTCTTCTTTAACCGAAGGGGTTGAAGGATACGGAGTTAATAACGATGAAGAGTTAATTCCTGAAAGTTTACTTGCACTAAAAGACGATACGGATATCGGAAAACACATTACGGATGAAGATCTTTATTCTCTTAACAGAATTTCATTAAGAGGTAAACAACCTCAAACAGCATTGGAATGGAAGGAGATCTACTTGTATTTAAAAAGAATGCTGCCAGGAGATGAGTAAATGGATATTCCTCGGAATTTGAGAGAGCGTATGGAACAACTGGTACAGAATACATTAAAAGATTTCAATATAATAGGATTCACAACACCTGAAGATGTAGCACAGAGATTGGGTTTGACCATTCACAACGGAAAACTTCAACAAGTTGATGGGGCATTCGATGAAGAAACAAAAGTCATTTTAATAAATGACAATGTAAGACTTGATCAAAGAAGACGCTTCACATTATTTCACGAAATTTGCCATTACCTACTTCGCAACGATGATGAATTCTTTTCTGACTTAAACGACTTATATGAAGATGATGAAGAATTTAGAAAGGTTGAAGAAAGACTTTGTGATATGGGTGCAATAGAATTCGCTGCTCCAAAAGAAGAGGTCCAAGCATTAATTAATGAAAACGGCTTTTCTATTCATTTATTGTTCGAACTTGAAGAAAAATTTCACTTGTCCAAGCAAAGCGCAATGTGGCGGTTAGCAGAATGTGCTCCTCATTCTTGTATCCTGGCTATTTGCCGAGCTGATTTTGATATTTTTCCTCTATTAAAATTAGTACCAA
The DNA here is from genome assembly GCF_018613295.1 of Bacillus sp. ISL-39. NCBI lineage: Bacteria > Bacillati > Bacillota > Bacilli > Caryophanales > Bacillaceae > Bacillus > Bacillus sp. ISL-39. The sequence continues at coordinate 154,389 of NZ_JAGGQM010000001.1, read as the reverse complement.
AAGAAATAAAAATTGAGAATGCTTGGAATTCTGAATGGACGCCATATAAATTGAGAAAAGAAACGTCAATCCCTAAAGATCACCCTATTTGGACGACATCAGATTCTTTTGACGAATACTTTTCTTTCGAAGATACTTATATTCAATATTATTCAGGAAGTCAGATGGAAGCAAATGTAGAAGGTGTATGGATAAATGGTCGAGCTTATATCGTTTTTGATTTAATATAAAAATAAAAAACAAGCAAATTTGCAGATTATAAATTTAAAATCTACATTTTGCTTGTTTTTTTATTTAATATTTTTTATTGATTTTTATTTACTTCATCAAACCCGGATGCCTTGAGGAGTTCATATACATGCTCACCCATATATCCTTCAAGTTGATCACGGAATAAATCATCTTCTAGAATTTTACCAAAGAAGCCTTGATTCTTTTCAAATCCTTCAACAACATAATCCATAAAACGTTTACGAAAACCTAGAATAAAGTCATCGAGCGAGTTGTTTTGTGCCTGAGTTCTGAGGGTTTGATCCTCTTTAGCCGTTTCAATGATTTGCTGGATGTTTAACTTTTCATGTTCACCGAATTCTGTCCCATTTTTAGAGTTCAACCTTTCAAGGATCGCTGTCAGAGGATCTGTTGGCGGCTCTTCATTGCCTTTTCCGCCACTAACATTAATTTCAACAAAATAATCCTCTTCATCTTCCCCAAGTGTAATATTCGTCTCGCCTTTTTTCTTTTTTAAGGAGTAATATTCAAGCACTATTTTATCCTCTAGATTAACAGGAGGGCTACCCTTAATCGATATCTTTTTTAATAAATAGCGAAGATAAACAAACAGCTTATGCAGTTCAACATCTTTAAATGGTGTGATTTGAAGTACAAACATATATATGCTATTAAACTTTTTAGCTTTACTCACAAAATCACGCTGTTCTTCTTCACTTAAACGTTTATACCGATCCACAGCTGAATCTATATAGTTATTAGAGAGTTCAGTATCACGCTTTGTTTTCTTGTCTTTGTAGATAATTTCAACGAATTTATCCACTTCATCATCCATTAGAATCATATAGTTATCTATTTCTTGTTGAATGCTATAAAGCTCGTTCGGTTCAACATCACCTTTTAATACGGTGTCTTCATAATAAGGCTCAAACGATTTACGAATATCTTCTGGATCATTTACAAAATCTAAGATGAACGTATCTTCTTTGTCAGGATGTGTCCTATTAAGTCGCGATAGAGTTTGAACTGCTTTTAGTCCAGTCAGCTTTTTATCAACAAACATCGTATGTAACTTCGGCTGATCAAAACCGGTTTGATACTTTTCAGCAACAAGCAAAACTTGATATTCATCACTATCAAACTTCTTAGGTAATTGCTTTTCCGGAAATTTATTCATACCAGGCTCTGTATATTCATCTCCGTTATCTTTCACCGTGCCTGAGAACGCTACGAGCGCTTTCATATCCTTGTAGCCCTTTTTCTTTATGTAAGCATCAAACGCTAGTTTGTAGCGAACAGCGTGCAAACGTGAAGCGGTAACAACCATCGCTTTAGCTTGTCCGTTAAGTTTTTTACTCGTGATTTTCCTGTAATGTTCAATAATGATTTCTGTTTTCTGTTCGATATTATGCGGGTGTAAGCTTACAAAACGAGAAATCGCTTTAGTTGCTTTTGCGCTTTCAAATTCCGGATCATCTTCGATCTTTTTAGCCACTCGGTAATAGGTGCCATAAGTAACGTAATTTTTTAAAACGTCTAGGATAAAGCCCTCTTGAATCGCTTGTTTCATGCTGTATAGGTGAAATGGATGTGGCTTACCTTCATCATCTTCTGTACCGAACATTTTTAGTGTGCTGCCTTTTGGAGTCGCTGTAAACGCAAAGAAACTAATATTAGGCTGTTTTCCAACTCGAGTAATTTCGTCTAGGATTTTTTCTTCTGCATCCGTTTGGTTTGCTTCAGCTTCTTCGTCCTGTTTTTGAGCTTCTTCTAAAGTCAAGCTGGTCGTAAGTGCTGCCATGTTCTTTCCGCTTGTTGAAGAGTGTGCTTCATCAATGATGATTGCGAAGTTCTTATTTTTTAAAGTACCGAGTTTATCAAGAATATATGGGAACTTTTGAATAGTCGTAATGATAATTTTCGTACCTTTATTTAAAGATTCAGCTAATTGAGACGAGTCTTCTTCAATTTTTGCAACCATTCCTGCTTTATGCTCAAGTTGATACACTGCTTTTTGAAGCTGTTTGTCTAACACTTTACGATCTGTTACAACAATTACACCTTCGAAAACCGACTGATTTTCGTCATTGTGCAATGTCGCTAAACGGTGTGATAACCAGGAAATCGAGTTGGTTTTACCACTTCCAGCGCTATGTTGGATGAGATAGGATTGTCCAGACCCAAATGATTTAGCGTGCGTAATAACCTTATTAACAGCATCACGTTGATGATAACGGGGAAAGATTAACGTTTCCTTTGTTTTTATATCACCATTCTCATCTTCTTCTTCATCTACTTTCAGATAGACAAACTTATCAAGGATTTCAAGTAGGTTATCACGCGATAAAACATCTTCCCAGATATAATGGGTTTTCAGCTTTCCCTCGACTATTGGATTACCTTTTCCCCCGTTGTGCCCTTTGTTAAATGGCAAGAAGAACGTTTTAGTACCATTCAACTTTGTTGTCATAAATACCTCGTTTGTATCCATTGCAAAACAAGCGATAACGCGTTGTTTAAAACGAAACAACGTATCTTTTCCGCTACGATCAAGCATCCATTGTTGTTTTGCATCCTCAACATTTTGACCTGTGAATTCATTCTTTAATTCAAAAGCGAGAACTGGTAGACCATTCAAGAAAATAACAAGATCAATACGTTCTCCCTCTTTGTGAACAAGCTCTTCGGTTACAGAAATACGATTTTTTTCATGAAGCGCCATCAAATCTTTATTTAGAGATGTTGGCGGTTTAAAATATGAAAAATTCAATTGAACTCCGTAATCCTTAATACCTTTACGGAGCACATCAACCATACCACGACGCTTTAATTCGCTATCTAGTCTAAAAAGGATTTTTTGTCTATATTGACCTTTGTATATCTCTTTTAGTTTTGATAAAGACTTTTCTTGGGTCTCCTCTAAAAATAAGAACAATTGAGTCTCATCGAACGCATATGGACGATTATAATCATTATTAGTGCCTTCAATATATCCATTTACAGTGGTCAAGTATTCCTTGACCACTGTTTGAAACGCTCGTTCTTTTAATACATTTGGTGTTAGTATCATGATCTCACCTCCAGGCTACTTTTATAATTTCTAACATCTATTTTTCCAGTCACACATTCATAAAGAAGCGATTTTTTATAAGTTTCCAGTTCATTTATTAACTGTTCTTTTTGATTGATTAATTGATTTATATGGGCACATTTAGCATCTAAGAAATTTGCTATTTCTTTTTGTTCATGAATTGAAGGTACCAAAACAGGTAATTTCTTAAGTAATTCTTGGCTCAAAGATGCTCTTGTAACTAAATTCATTTCCTTAACAAAAAATTTTCTATGAATTTGACTTCTAAAATAATACTTATAAAAATTAGGATTTAATTCATCTGAATAGGGTCTAAAACGAATTACAAACCCCGCAAAAACCGCGTTTTCAATTGTTTCTAGGCATGTAGAAGCAAAACCAACTTCTTCTATAGTTTCGGATGTCCTTGTGAAAAAAACATCACCTGACTTAACGGAATAACTTTTCCTATCGGAAATAGAAGAATTAACTAAACCTTCTACTTTTTGTGGCAATACAATATTTTTATATACGTCTCCATAACTTACAAACGGATAACCTTGTCCGAAATATTCAGAAGATTTACTTATCCCGTTTTGTAATGTTCCCAAATATCTTAGTTTCTTTACGGTCCAATTTTCAGGAATGTCTCCTAAATATTCAATCCCACTGTCTTTCAATTTAACTTTCGCATTTATTCCTTTTGTAACAGTTTCACTAATAAGAGACTGTTTATATTGTTTGTATTCTTCAATAGACTTTTTATTTAATTCAATAATCGAATCAATTTTAGATATATTTTCATCAAGAAAGTTGGTAATTTTTTCTTGTTCTTTTGATGAAGGATAAGGAAGCATAACAGTATTTAGTTTTGACATTTGTATTCGCATTCGAATTTCCAGAATACCATTACCATAGCCTTTTAAACTTTCTTGGAAGACTTTAGTTTGAAAAATATGATTAAAATAATTTACAGAATCCTCAGTTTTCCTAGGGTAAAGCATATAGTAAACAGGGCTAACCGCACCAAAATATCTTGAAAGACCTACAGAACCAATCATTACATTCATGCTATTTAAAACAATGTCATTTGGATATGCCAATTTGTATCCTGTTAAGTCCTCTTTGGATTTATTTCCAACATCACCCTTCTCCGTGTAAGGAATTACACCTCTATCGTTTGTGAGCGATAGAATGAAATCTGTTTTTATAGGTGCGTTTTTTTCATTTCTTTCAATCAAAACTGATTTTAATCTCTTTATTTCCCATTCTGCAGGAATGGTCCCAATCCAGTCCACTCCACTATCTTTCATTTTCCTACTCATTTGAAGCCACCTACTTCATGGAATAAATCATTTAAGGTTGTTATAATTTTTTGTTCCATTTCTAGAATTCGATTCTCAATTTGATTTGCTTTTTCAGGTGCTTCATATTTATAAAAATGTCTGGTAAAAGGTATCTCATAACCAACCTTCGTTTTACTCTCGTCAATCCATGCATTTTGTACGTATGGCAATACTTCAACTTCAAAATGTTTATAAATATCTTCTTTTAATGGTACTAATTCTGTGTCGCGGAACAATGGATCGGCTTCAATTTTACCTTTTGCATCACTACAAATATCTGCTGAATTATCTCTTTCCGATAAACCCATGTAAATTGACTTCCACAATCCTGCTTTCACTTCAGGAATTTCTTTAAATAAAGGTTTTAATATTTTTATAAATTCTTCGCGATTTTTATACAATTTATTTGAAATGTTTTCTTTAAGAGTTTGCAAAATCTTCTCTTGAAGTCTCTTTCCTTCCTCAAGACTTTTCAATTTCTTATCATCATTTTGCTTTTTGTTTTTCTTCCGAGATAATTCAACATATGTTTCTTCATCGAATAACTTGGCAAATCCGGATTCATTATATAAATTTTCAATACGGTCTTCTGAAATCATAAAATTTAGTTGGAGCGGACGTTCAACAGTAATTTTCCTATATCCGAATTCAACTCCATCAAAAATCTTACAATATTCATTTTCTTTAAATTCACCATATAGTCTTGTAATTTCAGCAATTTGTGTTTCAGTAATTTCATTACGTTTACTACCTAGGTTTTTACGCATCCTTTCATAAAAACTCGATGCATCAATTAACTGAATTTTCCCTTTGCGTATCGAACCTTTTCCCAAGTTTTCATTTTTACGATTTGAAAGGATCCAAATGTATGTAGATATTCCTGTGTTGTAAAAAAGTTGATCAGGAAGTGCAACTATACCCTCTAGTAAATCTTTTTCAATTATCCAACGGCGAATTTCACTTTCTCCACTTCCAGCATCACCCGAAAACAACGGTGATCCACTAAAAATAATAGCCATGCGGCTTCCTTTTTCATCTCGTTTCATTTTTGAAACCATGTGTTGTAAGAATAATAGTGATCCATCCGAAGTCCTTGGAAGCCCTGCACCATAGCGACCGTCAAACCCCTTTTCGGCGTTTTCTTCTATAATGCTTTCGCCGTAATGTTTCCAATCAACTCCAAAAGGTGGATTCATTAGCGCATAACGAACTTGTAAGTCCTTGTGCCCGTCTAATTCGTTTAGTGAATTACCAAAAGCAATATGACCGGCATTTTGTCCTTTAATCAATAAATCGGCACATGCGATGGCATATGATTTCGGATTTATTTCTTGTCCGAACACCTCTACTTGTGTATTTGGATTTAATTCTTGGATAAATTGGGTTGCTTCTGACAACATCCCTCCTGTCCCACATGCAAAATCGCCAATTTGTACTATTTTACCTTCTTGCATTAATTCCGATTGATCTTCGTTTAAAATAAGATTAACCATCAGTTTGATAACCTCACGGGGTGTATAGTGATCCCCGGCTTCAGCGTTTTCAGAAAAACGACGAATTAATTCTTCGAAAATGTATCCCATCTGCATGTTTGATACTTTTGATACGCTCAAATCCATACTCGCGAATAATTGAATAACACTGTATAACAAGTTATGCTCGTCCATTTTTTTGATTTCATCTTCAAAATCAAATCGCTCAAAAATAACTCGAACGTTTGATGAAAATCCTTGTATGTAATTACGTAAATTAGCAGCGATATTATCAGGATCTTTCAATAGCGTTTGGAAATCAAATGGGCTTGTATTATTAAAGTCATAACCCGTAATCCTATTTAATATTGCATCATGCTTTACTGATTTAGCTTTTTCTAACACTTCTTTTTTTGTTGGTTCTAGTAATGAGTCGAAGCGGCGTAGTACACTTAAAGGTAAAATAACATCTCGATACTCTTCTTTTTTGTATGGTCCTCGTAAAATTTCAGCATTTTTCCATATAAAATTAACAAATTCATTATTTTTTAGTATTTCCATATTAAAATGACACCCTCTTATTTAATTTGTATAACAATAAATATACTCTTTTATAATTTTACCGTAACTGATATCATGTTTCATCATATTTCCGCAAAAAATGGAATTTCCTTCCGATTTACTCAAAAAGAAAATCGCCCTAACCAACAGGGCGATTTCTCAAATAGTCATAAAATGTGGTTCGGCTTACGCCCGTTTTCTTTGTTATTTCCGCGACAGAATACCGTTTCGATTCGTAAAGCGCAAATGCCAATTCTAATTTTTCACTATCAACGGTTGGTCTTCCGAGCTTCACGCCGTTTTTCTTTTTGGCAGCAAGCTGCTCTTTCGTTCGCTCCGAAATGATATCACGCTCGAACTCAGCGATTGCTCCCATCATTCGGAAGAATAATTTTCCCGAAGCGCTGTTTGTATCGATTTTTTCATGCAGGGAGATGAATTCAATTCCTCGTTTTTCAAACACTTCAACAAGCTCTTCTAAATGCTTTAAACTTCGACTAATCCGATCCAACTTAAACACTCCGATTTCATCGCTTTCGCGAGCGTAATCAAGCAGTCGATTTAATTCTGGACGATCCTTTTTCATTCCGGATACATGTTCTTTATAAATGTTTTCTTCTTTAACGCCTGCTGATTTAAGCGCTTCTAATTGCATAAGCATGTCTTGATCATCAGTCGACACACGTGCATATCCTAGCTTCATTTTTTCCTCCTATTGATTGTACGAAAAAAGGTGACTTTAATCTTTTTCGAACAAAAGACTTTTCGTACCCTTTTTCGAACATTTTTTAATCAGTATAACAAGAAAAAACAACCGTTATACATTGTCTGACAATTCGTCAATTAAACGGTCGTTTTTCGTACACTAACATTATGTTTCATAAATTTTATTATTAGACCTTTATATTGGTTCTTGTGTAGTCGTAAAAATTTTTCAATACTCGCATTCCCCTAAAATGTTCTGTACATTCATATATTCGCATTCATCCCAATACTCCTCTAAAGCTTTTTCTTTTTTATAAATATACATTCCTGAGATCATCAAGATGATAGCAAGAATAGAATACAGCAATATCTTTTGTTTCTTTTTCATGATAACACCTCACTTTTTATTCACATCCAATAATACCTTGAACCTTATTACTTTCACATTTTTTCCAGTGTTCATTAATTGGTTTGTAGCGTAGTTCATAAAAAGCAAATAAAGAAACAGTAAGTAAAATTAAAAAAATAATAATGGTAATTTTCTTTTTCATGATAACACCTCACTTTTTGTCATCTTAAAAGAAAAGATGAATAAAGCAAGTAAAATAATAAATTCCGTTTACCAGATTTAAAAATAAGCCTATGTTAAAATTTTACATTTTTTTACATATTTCAAAATTTTCAAATACAATTAAAATGTAACAATAATAATCTTTTATTGGGGGAATATGGATGAAAAAGATTTTGATAATCCTATCTGCAGTTTTACTATTAACAACAGGATACACAACTCAAGCAATGACCATCACAGATGACCCGGATATGTATAACGATAATTATCTTAAGAACATTAACATTGAACATTTATGGAATTTTGACGGTGATTTTGGTTTTAAAGGAAACGGTGTAAAAGTTGCAGTGATTGATGAAGGATTTTATAAAGGTCATTCAGATTTTGATCAACAAAAGATAACAGTTTATGACTGTAAGACAACAAATACGTGTATTACAACAGCGGAAAATCTGGTGAGTGGACATAAAACCCATGGTACAAATGTGTCAGGCATCATTATAGCAAAACATGATGGAATAGAAATTGACGGCGTAGCGCCTGGAGTCGAACTAGAGTTTCATAATGCCGATTTGACAACTCATGAGACGACCAGAGAAAGCCTACCTAGAGTATTGAATTTTATATACGAAAAAAATCAAACATTAAACCGGAAAGATCAAGTAAAGGTTATAAATTTAAGTTTAAGCGTTATAAATACAGAAGAATCTAAATTAGCAATTGATACTGCCATCGAAAGATTAGTATCACAAGGGGTACTTATTATTGGAGTAGCCGGTAATAATGGATCGAATAAAGTTGGTTATAACTATCAACCAAATGCACAATATACAACTCAAGATCCGGACGACTCTACTATAACAGATAAAAAAATGTATTACGCTGATTGGAATAGTACATTTTTTGGATATGAAGAAGCAATAGCTGATCCAAAGTATGGTGTAGAATATCCAGGAAGTAATCCTAATGTTATGGCTGTTGCAGCGATTGATACTGGGAACAACCGTGCTAAGTATATCAGTGATGATCTTGATGCTGACAGTCCTTGGTCCCAAACTGGACCTGATGTTGAAATTGCAGCTTTTGGAAAAGATGTTAAACTAGCATGGCATGGTGGAAAAAGTTATGATACGGATTCTGGCACATCAATTGCCGCACCATTCGTAACAGGAGTTGCTGCTTTGTTATTCGAAATGTATCCAGATGCAACTGGACAAGAAATTAGAGAGAAATTAATCGATAACGCAAGCTATACAGCTAATTACGGTGATGTTTATCATCCGGAAACAAAATCGACATCAACAAACACTGATCATAATTGGGAATATGGTTATGGATTTTTATTAGCAAATGTTCAACAGCAGCTAATTAAAAATATCGAAGATACCGAAGGTAGCGGAATGAGAAATTTATATACCATCGGCGATATTAAAACTTATTATCCTTATCCATCATTATCTGCTGACAGCTATCATCTGGAAGGTGAAAACAAAATATCAAAAACTCAATATTATTGGAATGATTGGGTACAAGTCGCACAAAACAAATGGTTTATACCTTCTTCAGAAGAAATAGGCGCTGATTACACAGTATTTTCAACATCTGATTTGTATGATGCACCATACGGAAACGTTGTTCCTGATACCAAAATCGAACCGGGCGATGTTAAAGTATATAAACAATATGGAGATGATTACTACGGTTTTTACCAATTAGGCTCAGACTATAATAATTATTGGGTTCGGGGTCAAACAGGTAAACTCGGAAAAGAAGTACCATATGAAACGACACTTACAACGTACAAGTACGAATATTTATATAGCTTTCCATCAACCCGATTTAATACGTGGGTGGCGATCAACGAAAATCAGCAAGTAACCACTCTTTCACGTTTTATTGATGGAGAAGGTATCTGGTGGTTTAAAGTGGTTAAAGATGGACAAGTTGGTTGGATTATGGGTGACAAAGGTGGTTATTTCACCATTGAAAACATCAATAAAACGATGTATTTAAGAGAAGGAATTCGTTACCGCGAAACACCTGATCAAAATAAACCAGTTATTTCAACTTTAACTGAACCTTCAGTAGAGGTGACAGGAAGGTATATTGATTACCTTAATGATTTTACTTGGTACCGAGTAAACATTGAATCACAGGACTATTGGATTATTGGAGAAGAAGGTCTTTATGCAATAGAACCGACTGATGTTGAAACGTATAAAACAGCTTGGTGGTTAAGCCAAACACTTTTCCAACACCCATTTTCTGAAACAACGTACGAATTAGGAACTATACCGTATTACGAAGACGTTCAAGTGAATGGCATGTGGGAAGATGATGATTATATTTGGTATAATGTGACTTCAAGTATTGGAACAGGATGGATTAGAAGTAATTACAACGACTAAGAAAATTAGTGTAAAGCATTGAAGATAATTATATCTTCAATGCCTTTTTATTTTTTGCTTCAAAGATATATTTTTAGGTCTAATTTATATTTTTACTGGACATAATGGTCTAATAAGGACAAGAGGTATATAAATGAAAGGAGAAAATAAATTGAAAAACCATAATTATATAGAAGAACAATTTGGATATGCAGTTGAATTAGCACCACCTATCAAAGCAATTCCCGACGATAGTGTACTGACCCCTAATGATGTGGCTGACTTGATCGGTTTATCTGTTCGTCAAGTTCGTAGATACTGCGAAAGTGGTAAAATAAGATCCTATTGTTTCGGGAGTAAGTATGTCATATACGGTAGCGATTTTAAGGAGTTTATGAAAGACAACCAGGTAACACCTAGTCCGATTAGAGAGATGATTCAGTGAGCAAACATTTAGTTGCTATTGCTTTTTTAAAGGAAAGTAAGATCGATTATCGATTAGAAAAAGATAAAATCGTCTTTCCTTGCTTCAATTGTTATTCAGAAGTAGAAATGGAACAGTCAACAACAAACTGGAACTGCGCTTTTTGTAATAACGCAGGAACACTTAGACATCTTATTGAAGCAATAGAACATCAAAAGAATCTTCAATTAGAGGATAAAATGGTTTATCACCCAAACAAAGTATTTAAAGAAATTGAAAAAGATTTTGACCGGATTATTAAAAAGAACATCAATAAAGATATAATTGAAAAAATGATAGTTCTTAAAGAAAATACAATTGAATTAATCCAATATTTGTTAGACAAAAACAGAGGAGCTTGATGATATGCTTCTCTGTTTTTTTATTGGTTCAGTTGGTTGATACCAAATTTTAGTCTATTTGGTTTCCACTTACTATGTATAAAATTTCGTTCTTAATGTACGATGAAAAAAAGCAAACGGACACAGCGGACACTAACGGACACTTTTTAGGAAAGGAAGTTGCCAACCCCTTCCGAAAAATGGGGTATAGTGTCCGCTGTGTCCGCACATAATAAATAGTGAGGTGAGAAAATAAATGCTTGTTGATGACTTAGAAATTCACAAGAAAACGAAAACTGCATTGAAGAAGAGTGGGTTTGAAACTTTGGAGGATATTGCTAAAGCTTACCAAGAAAAAGGTAATGCAGCCTTTTCTTCTGATCGTGTAAAAAGCAAAATAGTTCCGGTTTTATATGACAAAGGAATATTAAAACAACTTCCTTCTCAAGAAGAACTTGAAGTACAATTACAAACTAGTTTACTTGGACTTGCGGAAGCAGCAAGACAAACTGGAATAAACCATGTTACTCTAACTGAATTGCTTGAAGCAGATAGAATTCCGCGAGATTGCTATTACGTACGTGGGGTTGATGTAATAACAAAAGCACATTCTTTTACCTATCTTTTTCATAAAGATAAGTTTTTTAATTTTATGAATAAATTCTCAACCCTTACTAGTATCTCCAAAGAATTAAATGTTAGCAAGGATTTACTTTCAAAACTACTCTCAACTCAATTAGACGAAGATCAACTCAGCAAGGTGAAGCTTCATCTTCAACATTGGGATAGGGAGTGGATCAAACAAAATTATTTAAAACTTATTAACAATAGAACGGAAGCAAAGCGCGGAAATGGCACTAACTATTACGAGTATTTTAGTGATGATCTTCAAGTATTAGTTGATAACTATTTTGAATATCGTATAAAAAACGATGAAATTACTTTCGATGGCGTTGTTTATTTTAGTCAACGTATCAAAAAACAAACCACACTAGAAAGTGTAAAGCCGAAACTTGTTAGATCTTTATACAAAATTCTATGTGGACGCGCAAATATAAAAAACTTTTGGGATACTGTAGGAAATACCAAGACTTATAGAAGTCTTACGATTGAAGAGGAGTCGGAACTTTTATCAGTAGAATTTGATCCTATTAAGTTTGATGAAGAAGATGCAAAGTTCATGGTCGCTGGAATTGAAAGCGACACCTATAAATGGAAAATTGCTGCTGAAATGAAGCCATTTTTATATTATGCACTTATGCTAGCGGAAGACGAGTATTACAAAAAGCTTGATTTAAAGGATGCAGGAGAACTCCCCGATTTCGATAGTATGGCAGAAAAAGAGAAATTGTTTAGATTCAAACGTCGGATTGATAAAGCGTTGAAAACGGATATCCCTGTTAAACCACCAAAGAAAATGAAAACTGCCCATAGAAAAGTCTTTGCAACGCGCTCACAACTTGTCCAAACGTTTTTATCTACTCTTACTAATAAAATGTCCCACAGAATGAGATATCCTATTAAAAATGCAGTCATGATTTTAATTGGATTTCTTGCCGGGGTCAGACCTGTGGAGTTATGGAAGCTTGAAATCGATAAACATCTAGACATTGAAAAAGATCCTAGTCATCCGGACTTTGGGTTGCTTAAAAAATATCGAATCGAGCGTATAAGCGGATTGAACGCTGACTTTGTCAGAACCTCGATTGATGATCCGGAAGGCTGGAGCAGGCTTTGGATTTCAGAAGGAATCAGCAAAGGAACCTACAGTCCATCACCTGAATATGGAACATTGCTGGTACCAAGGTTAGTTAATAGGATTAATGAATATTTGATTTGGCTCTATAACCTTTCTCCTAAAGAATATAAAGGGCAAGGATTTTTATTCCGATGTGATGAAAAAAACCCATTTAAAGAATATGCTAAAACTCTTTCCCTTACTAAATGGATTTGGAAAGTAAGAAACGACTTTTCCGACTTCTTATCCGAAACAGAAATAAAGAATTTTAGTTATTACGAAACGCGACACACAGTAAACAATCTAATTGTTAATCGAACTTTGATTGAAGATAAACAATTAAACGATTGGAAAAAGCGTGTCGCTGAGGTTCATTGTAGACATGAAATGGGTGATGAAGATGAAAAGGCTAAAAGTAGAATCAACGAATTTCACTATCAAGAAGATGTACCGCTGTGGGTTTATTATTCAGTAATCAAAGAATCATTAGATTTTCCGTTCTCAAAAACCGAATTAATCAAATGGGAAAAGATTCATAACCCATTGGGAGTCATTGAGTCCTTAGAAGATGAGCCTACACAAATTGATTCAGCAATAAACAACCAAGAATTGTTGGATTCCATTACAAAACCTTCTTCTGACATGACCTTGTCAGCTGAAGAGCAAGAAATGTTTAATGATTTTTCGGAGAAGTTAAATCAACTAACAAAAGAATACGAAATCATAAAACACCCAGTTAAAGCCAAGAATATATATAAACTTGAAGGCAAAGAACGACGGATTAGGCTTTCTAAGCTGAAGGCTGAAATGGCTGAACTCGGCGAACAACTACAAATAATAAGACAAGGTGAAGCATCATGACGTACGATGAGTTTATGAAGGAATGCCATTCAAAGGGGTTAGACCCCTTTGAATACCTTATGCCTAGCGAATCATTTGAAGAAATCATTGATGACTCTCTATATGGCACAAAAGACATTAAAGACTATATTATGCGAAATGAACGGACTGCCAGAAGATGGTGTAATAGTGGTTATATTAAAGTCGTAAGCAAAAACCCGTGGCTATGCACAGGGTTAGAACTAAAGCGTACATTGTTTAAAGAATTTCATGATCAAATCATGACTCAATTTTTACAGAGCGGAAAGAAAAACATTATGTAAATGTTTTACATAGTAAAATGAGTCTAGATAAAAGAAACTGAACGGTTTTGTTCAGTTTTTTTGTTATCCCAGGATTACGAAGATTGTATATTAAGCTAACGGAAAGTTAATAATGTTAGTAATGGAAAGATTATCTAAAATTATGACAACAAAACCATCTGTCAATCTATTTAATGTTCAAATGCATTTATTAAATGATTATATTGTTCGAAACGGAGGTAAATGTGTACAAATCCATAAGTTCCTCTATCGTTTTGACTGCCAAGGTGAGGTATATTACTTGAAAGTCAATCTAGCCGATAATTTGTTTTTTCTTTTTACGAAATCAAGTTCCGGAACACCAAGACTGTTTCAATCGATGGGTGAACTAAGAAGATGGATTGAAAGTGTAAATAACCATGAATCAACAAAAAACCAACTCGAATTTTGAGTTGGTTTTTTTAGCTATTTAATATCGTTGAAAAACGCTTAGGTTAATTACTCTGGGATTGACCATATAGACTCATTTGCTTGAAAATCAATTCAATCATTTCTTCGTATTCTTGTTTTCTTATCCCGAATCCCGTTGTGGTTGAACCTCTATAAATAGTGATAATTGATAGGTCCAATCCTTTTGTATATATGATTTTAATACCATCATGATTGCTTGAAAAGGTATCCCCCCTTGTTCTTCCTTGTCCCTTAAAGGCTTTATTAACCTTTATCAGCTTTACATTTACGACTCTGCTAATTGGGATGGTGTAAGTATCTCCCCCACATTCTAAGACTAAACTCCGTTTAAACAACCGTAGCCACATTTTTCTAGGAATATCGTATTCCCCGCCAAATGGTGAATGATGCCTCTCGACTTTTCCTGATACTTCTTTAATGAATCCTAATTTTTTCTTTTCAAGTCTCCGTTTTAATATAGCTTCAATGATAAGAGGAATACACAGAATTCCAAAGAGATAGTAGTTATACGGGAATATTTCATACATACCGAACAATCCGAATAAGCTAAGAAACATTATAAAAAATAAAATTGCCCAAATGAAACCTAATACTTTTAGTAAAGTTTTAATCCTCAACACCACCTATTTGACAAATACTCTTCTATCTAATTGTAACAGGAAAGTTCAAATGGATATTTAGTTTTTGGTAAATAATTCCCCTCCCTGTTTTGTTCCGTTCAAAAAATCTATACTTTTAATGAATCATGGTAAGAATGAATATACATAGCATTAGAGGAAGGAGTTGACATCATGATTGGCATTTACTTACGTGTAAGTACCATATCACAAGCTGAAGAAGGCTACAGCTTAGAAACTCAAGAAGAGCTGTGTATGAAGCGTGCAAAAGAGTTAGGCTTCTCCCCTTCACAAGTGAAAGTTTACCGTGAAGAAGGTCGAAGTGGTGAGGACATTGATCGTCCACAAATGAACCAGCTTCGTGATGATACAGCAAACGGAATCATCCATAAAGTCATTATAACGGATCCGGATCGTTTGACTCGTGACCTGACCGACAAGCTTATCGTATGTAAGGAATGGGACAGACAAGGCGTAGAAATCATTTTCATTGATACCGAATATCAAAACACCCCTGAAGGTCAAATGTTTTTTAACATGCGCTCTGTGTTCGCTCAGTACGAGTTAGCCCAAATCCGAAAGCGAACCATTAGAGGAAGGCTCCGCGCAGTTGAAAAAGACAAAAAAATCATGCCGATGCGCACAGCGCCGTATGGATATGATTATCGTGACGGCGAACTCGTGATAAACGAGCCCGAAGCGGTTTTTGTTAATAAGATATATTCTTGGTACTTGGAGGGGCATACACTTCGTGAGATTGGAGATAAGCTATTCGCCGCAGGCGCCGTACCAAAACGTGCGGAAAGTAAAAACTTCGGTGCGACATCGATCAGAAGAATTTTAACCTCTGAAATCTATATCGGGAATTACGTTTACAACAAACGGGAAACAAAAAAAGTTTGGGGTGAGCGAACAGGCTCCGGTAAACAGAAGAAAACCTATACCATACGTGATGAAAGTGAATGGATTCGCGTTGATGTACCTCCGATTGTCGATGAAAAGACATTCCAGCTTGCTCAAAAGCAAAAAGAGAAAAACATCAAAAAGCGAGGCAACGTCAAATTTAATTATCTTTTTAAAGGTATGATTCGCTGTAAGCATTGCGGACGGATTTGGGAATGTACGACGTATAACGGTAGAGAAGATAAAAAGACCGGTGAGAAGAAGAAATACGGCGCGTACAGGTGTCCTAACCTTAATCCCAAACGTTATGGTGATGGGATAACAAAATGCGAGTCAAGAAGTATTCGAGTGGAACTGTTGGATGATTACATCATGAATCTCTTGTTTGAGTCTCTAAGTGATCCAGAGATGTTCTACGAAGCCATCAAAGCCCGTCTAACAGAAAAAGATGACACACTAGACGAACAAGTCAGCGAGCTCGAAAAGCAGCTTAAAAAGAAAACGGATGAGCGTGACCGGATTAAGCGCATGTATGTAGTGGCTCAAGTCATCACTGAAGAAGAAATGCTTAAAGACATGAAGAGAATAAACTCTGAAATTACCGGTATCACAGATGAAATCAATGCACTAAAGCGTAAGAAAGAGCAACAAGAGATCAACACCATTTCTGATGAACAAATAAAACTTATACTCGATAATATAAATTTAATGTTTGAAGATAATGACATGACTTTTGATAGCAGGCGAGAACTAATGGAGTTACTCATTGAAGAAATACAGATTGACGCTAAAAGCGAACAAGTGGCTATTACCGTAAAAGGTCCACTCAATGACATTGCTTCATACTCACAACGTCAAAAAATTCGAAAACACCGGCGAGGATTCGGAGGATTTGATTTCTATCGGAACAATCGGTCTGATCAAGGCTATTGAAAGCTATTCGGAAGGCAAAGGCACCAAACTCGCAACATATGCTGCCAGATGCATAGAAAATGAAATCCTCATGCACTTAAGAGCATTGAAGAAAACCAAGAAGGATGTATCATTGCACGATCCCATCGGCCAGGACAAAGAAGGAAATGAAATTTCGCTCATCGATGTCCTGAAGTCAGAATCAGAAGATGTCATTGATACCATCCAGCTCAATATGGAGCTTGAAAAAGTAAAAGAATATATCGATGTCCTCGATGAGCGTGAAAAAGAGGTCATTGTTGGCCGATTTGGCCTTGATTTAAAGAAGGAAAAAACACAGCGTGAAATTGCGAAAGAACTTGGCATCTCAAGAAGTTATGTATCCAGGATCGAGAAGAGGGCATTGATGAAGATGTTCCATGAATTTTATCGGGCGGAAAAAGAAAAGAAGAAGAATAAAGGGAAGTAACGCAGAAACCCGGGCAACGCTCCGGGTTTTTTCAGTATCAATTTATCCAGGGAAAAGAACAAAAAGCGCAAGTGCCTCGTTAAGCCCCGACAAGCGCTGCTCGCCTATGACGCCACGTCCTGTGGCTGGCGGGTCTAGCACATCGTGTGCCTCGGAGGGCCTGACAGTGAAGTCGTTCTTTGACTTCATTGGCAGGAACGAAGCGTCTCGAGGAATTAGGAGCCGCAGCTAGACAAGCGACTCGAGGGGCTAGGCGCTGGAGCTGGATTAAGAAAACTTCAGAGAGTTATCCACAACTCAATAACTTTTATAAATTCCTTAACCACAAGAAAGGTATCAACCCAAATTGGATTGATACCTTCAGAAACTCTATTCCACGCTTACTTCTGCAGCAACTACGAGACCGACAGCGCCGCAGATCACCAATCCCATGACAATCAAGAACATGCCTATCACCCCTTCAGCATTCACCCGTATTTACACCAAATTTACCATATAATGACGGTGCTAAAAGGAAGAGGTTGTGAACATTTTGTTAACGATGGGATTTCTTTTTCCTGAATATTAGTGTTAACAGCAATACGTGCAGTGACATACAGATTACCTCCCGACCCCGTCGTTAGGTGGTGTCCTTCTCCACCCATAAGCTAGCCAGTCTTCTTTGAATTAGATAAACCATTTTCATTCCACCTTTCTTTAGTTGATTATTCAAATGAATTAAAACAGGCGCAGCATTGTTTGACGAGTTTTGTTGTCTTCAACCATTTTTTCTACCATTTCGTTATGGCGAATTTCTTCCAAAGACATTTGGCGTTTGTTAATTGTAATTGTAAAGAACAAGATATTTAAGGTCATAATCGGTTCACCTCCTTTTTTATTTCCACCCCAAAAAGCCGCAAGGATTCCTCCCCTGCGGCAAAATGGGCACAAAAAAGCCACAGGGCACGATTCTCCCTGCGGCCATGGATGTATAAGTGTCAAAAAACAGCTTAAATAATCCAGTCCGATCCGGTCGAATGCGTATTGCGATATGAAGTTTGTGCGTTATCCCAGTATCCATTCATGATCATTTCACTCGACCTCCTTTTGAATTATTTAACCACACTGGTAAGTATATCCACTTTACTTTAATTTGTAAACCTTTTTTTGCCCGATTTTCCCAAAAAGCATTCGTCAAAATCCAACAAAAAAAACGCCCAAAGGACGTTTTATTTCTTCATTAATAACTCCTGGCCTTCTTCTGACTCAATCAGCTCGTTGCGGTATTTTTTCGCAAAAGAAAAAAATACGATAGAACCAGCAAGAAACACGATGGACGCACCAGTAGCAATATATATATCTGTCATCACTTTCGTTTCAGACGGAAGGATCGTTCCAAGATAAAAGAAAACTCCTACAGCAAGCAGGACTGTCGCAAATTGTTTAACGTCAACCATTTTCTCATAGAGTTGCTTAGCCTTCATTAATATCACCTGCATTTTAATAGACTTAACCACAACCCTACTGTAACATCTTTTAAACGTTTTTTACGTATGTAATTTTTGGAAAATGGGTGAGTTGAGATATTTTGTGAGGAGATTAAGGTTACGTTAATATTTTCGGATGCACCAGAGCTGCTGCTTCGGGTAAAACTAGCGGCTTCAGCTGTGATTTTGTCCGAACCCGGGGCTACTTCGGACAAAACTAGCGGACTTCCCTTTGATTTTGTCCGAACCTGGTACTACTTCGGACAAAACTGACTGCTCCTGCTGAGATTTTGTCCGAACCTAAGGCTACTTCGGACAAAACTGACTGCTCCTGCTGTGATTTTGTCCGAACCTAAGGCTACTTCGGACAAAACTGGCGGCTCCAGCTTTGATTTTGTCCGAACCTAGGGCTACTTCGGACAAAACTACCTGACATCCCTTTGTTTTTGTCTGAACCTAGGGCTGCTTCGGACAAAACTGGCGGCTCCAGCTTTGATTTTGTCCGAACCTAGGGCTACTTCGGACAAAACTAGCGGACTTCCCTTTGATTTTGTCCGAACCTGGGGCTGGTTCAGACAAAACTAGCTGCTCCAGCTGTGATTTTGTCCGAACCTGGACTACTTCGGACAAAACTACCTGACATCCCTTTGTTTTTGTCCGAACCTAGGGCTGCTTCGGACAAAACTAGCGGACATCCCTTTAATTCTGTCCGAACCTGGGGCTACTTCGGACAAAACTAGCGGACATCCATTTAATTTTGTCCCAACCTAGGGCTACTTCAGACAAAACTGGCGGCTCCAGCTGTGACTTTGTCCGAACCTAGGGCTACTTCAGACAAAACTGGCGGCTCCAGCTGTGATTTTGTCCGAACCTGGGACTACTTCGGACAAAACTAACGGCTTCAGCTGTGATTTTGTCCGAACCTAGGGCTACTTCAGACAAAACTGGCTGCTCCAGCTGTGATTTTGTCCGAACCTGAG